>JANOUF010000298.1:0-11894 GCA_031416685.1 Bdellovibrionales bacterium | reverse complement strand
TGATATCGGCGGTTACGATTATCACGGGCAAGCACGCACTACTACCGACCAAAAAGATCGTGATGCCGGCGCACTTGTCGGGCGAATTCTCAAGACTGCCGAAGTGATGAATAAGCCAGTGTTCATTCACGTAACGAGTGACGGTTCGGTTTCTGCTCCTAGCTCAGACCTTCCAGGCGTTGGTTTCCAGGGTGATTACGGAACAGGTGGAATGTCGTACGTGATTGCATTCAGTCCTTCGGGTCGAGTGCAAACAAGCGATCACCAAATTGGCGGATTCACAAACGGCCAAGGTGCAGACGATTCATTTATGGTCGGATGGTCAGCGAAAGTTTCATCTCTCGCGGTGTTTGCAAATTACATGAAGTTTAATAACCGCATGGATTTGTTCGAAACGGTTCAAAATAGAACTTTTGATTCTGCTCAAGTTACAAAGGTGTTGCGCTTCGGATGATAACAAAAATTTCTTCTAGGGGAATGTTTGCGTGGGCGCTTACTGCGCCATTCCTCATTTTTGCCTTCAACAATTGTGCGCCCACGATGACTCCGTACGAGCAAGTAGGGCTGTTGAGTTCTGCTAGTGTCGCGAAGTTGACTGCTTGTGAAGAAGAACTATTCACAGTGTTTACTGCTAAGGTTAGTCCGTTCGTAAAAACAAATTGTAGTACCTGCCACGCCGACGGCGGTATTAGCGGCGCGTTCTTCTCGTCCGCAGATGCAAAGACAGGGTTCTTCGCATTTCAAAATGCTGGAGTTGATAAGTGGCAGCAGTACGCGCTCGGTAATCATCAACCTGGAATCACTGGCTCTCAGCATACTGAGGTTGTTAATGATGCCGTAACAAGCTGGACGCAAGTGGAAGCAGGCGCGACCTGCTCAAACGAAACACCGGTCTCATTGGCCGCTGTCACCACTGACAAAGTCATGGCAGCTACCGCGACTAACAAAGTTATCGTGTGGGAGCTTGATACCGAGAGCGACCGGATGGGCGAGTTCAAAGGTGCAAGGTTCAGCATTGGGGTTCGAATCGTAACGATGCCAAATTCGATGCCTGCATATTACTTTTCGCTTCCACAAATTCGAGGTCCAACTGATACGACGGCACTAGGTATAGCCGTAAGAGGTCTGACGATTCGAATCAACGGTGTAAGGTACGATTTGGGAACGACGTATGTTGAATCAAGCGGATACGCAGCTCCAAACGTAGTAACAAATCTTTCAACGGCGACGATGATCAAACAAATGCCCGTGATTTCTGCCGCCGATACCATCGGTATTGAATTCCAAAGCATCGAGGTCCGGGCACCTTAAAGAGTGCCCTAAAGCGGTCGTTGTCGACTCCATTGACATCCCCTTAGACTGCCTAAGCCACGGAAATACTGACCTTTTCCTAACTGTTTTCCGTCTTGCGAGTGGCATCCCGTATGCACTTTCTCCTTATGGATTTCAGAGTTAAGGAGAACACTATGAAAGCATTCATCGCACTTCTCGCATTTGCATCGGTCACCTTCGTAGCTCAAAGCAAAGCCGTTGCTTGCGCAGGTTGTGTCAGTATTTATCCTGAAACAGTTAAGCTCTCTCGCAGCACCTCAAAGGCTCTCGCTTCGCAAATCGAACTTGAGAAAAAAGAGTCGGCGAAATCGACCACGCTTAACGAAATCAAATGTGCGAAAAAATCGGCATCATGGTCCGACGGTTCGGTGTCTTGCTCGATCGGCACGAGCTTAGAGAAAAACAAAGGCATGGTTGTTCTTAAAGATGCACCAGCTCTTGAGCTCCTTAAAAAACTAAATGCGCTTAAAGCGGAAGTGACTAGAACTTCGGAAGACGGCGATGAAGAGCTTCCTGCTTCTGGCAAGAAGATCTCTGTTGGCGAGAAGAAAATGACTATGGAAGAGTTCTCGATCACGCTTCAAGTTACAGCGGGCGAGCTCACGTGCAAAAATCTTAAAGTTCAGAAAACTCAAAGCTGCGCACTTACGATTCATGCGATTAGCAGCTCTGATCTGGTTGTCGATTTAGATTAAATATCGTCTTCGTATTCAAGTGCTAGTTGCAGGAGCTCTTGATAGAGCTCGCCAGCTGGCGAATCAAGATCTACAGGTTCAAACTTCCGAAGCTTACGACGTGCCTGAGGCACTTGTTGGACCGTGAAAGTTTCCATTGCGAGTTGCATCTCGCGCACCGATAGATTTTTCTTTATGCGCGATGTGAGCAATGAATCCACGATGAACTCCGCCGAATTACCCGTGATTCGTCCCGCAATATTCATGTTTCCTGCGCGCTCCACGAAGGTTCGCATGAAGTCAGACGTATTCTCGATGCCTTTCGCGATTCGTAGCAAATTCAAATAGTTTTCTTGAAAGATGGAGATCTTGGTCGTGAGACCGGCACTTAAACGGGAGTCACGGCGACGTGCAAAACACGAAGCCATCAATGTCATCATCTCAATTGGCGTCATCACCTGATTTTTGATTTTGCTGAGTCCTGCGGAACGGATCGCAGCGGGCAATTCACGGAGAACCGTGCGCATCTTGAAAACTGCGGGACGATTTATACCGTCAGGTACGCGCTTCATCTTGTCTTTTGTTTTTGCTCTCTCAAGCACTGAGTAGCTGCGGTAGAGCGCCTCAACCGAGCGCGAATGTTTGACCATCAGGAATTCAGCTTGCTTCGGGTTGTAGCCAACTTGCTTCAAGAAAATATAGCGAATTTGTTTTTGAAAGTTTTTGTCGAAGTAGCTCAACACTGGGTGACTATCAAAAGTAGAAATACGCTTCCGCTCACCCGTTTTTATGAAATCGACAAGTTGAACAAAAACTTGCAAGATCAACCGAGTTTTACCCGCTTGCTCATTCAGATTCGTGGAAAATCTTTGCACATCATCGTAGCGATAGCGGTCATGGCGTAAACCGAACTGTCGAATGCTACCGTAATCGATAATGCCAGCATTCGCTAAAACGTTATCGCCATCCCAATCCATCCAAGCGAAAATATAATTGCGTTCAAGGATAGCGGCGAATCGTGCGAAATCATCAGCGATTGCGTAGAGCATATGCTTGTAACGGTTCGGGGAGTTGGCAGCAAACTTCCAATTACGGTTTGGCTTGTTTTGTACTTGTCTCTGGATGAAATAATCGGTCGCTTTCCGAAGTGCTTCGCGTTTGCCCTGCTTCAACCATAAGAACAAATGGGCGGGTCGAAGAAGATTTTCAGAAGCGCGAACACCGATTCCGCAACCTTTTCCAAGATCAAGAATCGTGAGAACTCTCTCAGTGCCGATTCCTTGCATATGAAAAATTTCAGACATCAACGCCGAGCCCATTAGCTCGTCAACATCGGCGAGTCCACAGCTATAGCCGTAGGAGTCGTCACCAGTCTTTACCGCTTGTCCTGCTTCAACCGCACCTGGAGCAAGACATGTCACACCAGTGCCACGCGAGCTGACATCCCAGGCTTTACCCTTATGCTTAATGCAACCATTCCAAATCGAACGGCCGTCACCAGAGGTGCGCCCAGCTTTATCGCTGTGCTGAATTTGCAGGTAACGAGTCGCCATGTACTTATGTGGCTTCACATCTTGGCGAAGTAGATGTTTGCGATGAGCCTGATCGTATTCGTTGATGATCTGAAGTGAAAATGTCTCGAGTATTTTTCGTTCAAGTGCAGGGTTCATTTGATCGGGGTGGTTTTCCGGAATCAAGCCCATCTCACGCGCGAGAGAAAAATTGAAGTGCGCGATCTTGGCATTTTTTAAAGTGCGAACTGGGTAGAGAACTGAACCTTCAGGAAGTGCGATTTGATAGGGATGGGTGCCATCAATTTGATCAAACGATGCGTAGGCATCTGCGATTTTGCGCAGGCGTGTCGAAACCTCTGAAATGGCCTTCGTCGCACTAAACCTTTTAGACATCTATTAAATGGCCGCCAGCTTAAAGCTGCCTCTCTACCTATAAGTTAAAGCGTCTTGGTTTGATATCGGAGAAAGAAATGCACTACTTAAATCCAAGGGTTAGATATCTAGACGTAAGTCATGCGACGAAGGTCGAGCTTCAGATTCAGACGATCAAATCCAGTCGATCAAATCCATTGGATCGCAGCGATGCCGCCGCCGGGAGTTTGCGCGTTGGTTGTTTGCCCTTGGTAAACGCGTGCGACCGCGAGTTGAATTTTATTTTTGTAGGCAAAGAAACGTAAGTCGTATTTGTACTCTTCTTCTTTGCCGTTTTGATCGAGCGTCACACTCGACGGTGGCGCAAATTCCTGCGCAAGGTAATCATTGGGTTCAACTTGTTTTTCAAAGGTGTTACGAGAAACACTTGCCCCGCGGTAAACGGCTTTCCCGCCGTAGGAACGCTTCGGTTTGAAAAACCAATACTTGCGATTATCCCAGGCTTTGTCGCCCAAGGCCTTTACCGATGTCGTTTTCAGTATCGTATTTTGAATGGCGCTTGCTGACTGCGGAGAAATTCCAAATGCGGCACTGAGATCCGCCGTTTCCGCCAAATCTTCGAGGCGTTGCTTGTCGGCAAGCAAGGCATACTCATTTGGGTTTGGCGAAATCGCGGCCGCACGTGCTAACCATGCGTTTTTTACTGCCGGCGCAGAATCCAAATAAAAATCTGTGTCGCGATTGTAAACGAGATTCAGAACTTTACCGTCTTTTGTGCAAAGCTCTTTACTTGAGTCATTCCAGGTAAGTTCTTTTGTGTCTGCAATCGAGCACGACACACCATCGGCTTCGAACATTTCCTTATACAGGAGAAACTCGATGTAGAGGCGTTGATCTCCAGGATTTTGATCAACGATGACCGCTTGTTTGAGTTGCTGGTCCGGACTCACAGCAGAAAATTCTTCTTTGAATGTATTCAAAATTTCTTTTCGGAAATCCACGCAATAATTTTGTCGAACGCCATGAGCTTTGTAGACCAAATCTCCAATCAACCCGACCGAGGCGTTGGTATTGATCTCGATAAGCTTTAGTTTTTCTTGATGCGTCCAATGAAAATCAAAACACATCAACGCTGAATAATTTCCCGCGAAAAACAATTGCTCTGTTTGAGCCGTCATTTTTGAAGCCACAAACGATTGGTATTTTTCCGAAAGTCTTAAGTCATAAAACGCTTCGACCGCAGCTTGTGCTTCAATGCGGATTATTTTTGGTAACTTGATGATATGCGGACAAACTAAAGTTTGAGACAAGAGGTTGCGCACGCTAACGGCTTTCGCCGTTAGCGGATATTGGCTTTCGAGTGTTCGGACGTAATGATCGTAGAAGCTCAAAACTTACTTAGGCTTAACGAACTGCGCGCCTGGCTTCCAACCAGCACCACAAAGTTCGCCGGATTGAAGAGCTGAAAGTACGCGTACGATTTCGCCAGCGTCGCGGCCAACGTTTAAGTTGTGGATGCCCATGTACTGAATTTTTTGTTCTGGATCGATGACGAATGTACCGCGTGTCGCAATACCTTTATCTTCGAGAAGCACACCGTAGTCGCGAGCAAGACGTTTTGTCACATCACCGACAAGTGGATATCCGAGTTCGCCAAGGTCGTCTTTGATCCAACGACGATGCGAGTGAACGGAATCGATCGATGCACCGATGACTTCTGCTTTCATGTCTTTGAAAGTTTTTAAGTTGTCACGGAATTGCGTGATTTCAGTTGGGCATACAAAAGTGAAATCAAGTGGGTAGAAAAACAATACGACCCATTTACCTTTGTAATCCGCGAGACTGATGTCTTTGAAATCGCCGCCGTCTACGACTGCTGGCGCGGTAAACTGAGGTGCGGGTTGTCCAATTACTGGCATGGAGAAACTCCTTTGGTTAAGAACTAACGATTGTTGCCACCAGGGGCTCTTTCTGGCAAGGCTTGGTTAGATGAAAATCATTACTTGGAACGTCAATGGAATCCGCGCGGCCTACAAAAAGGGCCTAATCGAATTTATCGAGAGAGAAAACCCCGACGTTTTCTGTGTCCAAGAAACTAAAGCGACCATGGAGCAGTGTGAGCCGCTCCTCATTACGGCGGCGGGGCGTGTTAGCCACTGGTCAAGTTCCGTTAAACGCAAAGGCTACTCCGGTGTTGCGACCTTCTCTCGCACAGAACCGAAGTCAATTGTGAAGGGGATTGGCATTCCCGATTATGACGATGAAGGCCGCGTGATCGTGACTGAGCACAATGATTTTTCGATTTATAATATCTATTTTCCAAATGGTGGCTCGGGCATTGAGCGACATTTGTTTAAGCAGAGATTCTTAAGAGATCTCAATTTGCATTTGGGACCGAAAGTACAAAATGGTGAACGAATCATCGTCGTTGGCGATTACAACGTCGCGCATTTGGATTACGACGTTCATGATCCAGTTCGACTTTCAAAGATCAGCGGATTTTTACCTGAGGAGCGCACTTGGATTGGTGAGTTTTTTAAACTCGGGTTTGTCGATTGCTATCGTCATTTTCATCCGGACGTTCGAGACAAATATACTTGGTGGGATATGCGGACAATGGCGCGCCCGGGAAATCGCGGCTGGCGGATTGATTACATTTCGGTAACAAAAAATTTAGTTCCTCGATTAAAGAGCGCCGAGATTATGGATTGGCAACAAGGTTCCGATCACTGCCCAGTCGTCATCGAAATGTCGGATACATAAAGTGACACGCACTTTTCTACATAAGGTGACACGCACTTTTTTGCCCAGCGGTGCATTATGATTCTTTTAATTCTCCTACTTCCATTTCTTGAAGTTTACGTGATTTACCAAACTGGTCTCCGCATAGGCGCGCTGAACACGCTTGGCTTTTTAATTCTCAATAGTTTTCTCGGTCTCTCGATTATTAAGTCGCAAGGCTTAGCGCTTGTTCGGCAGTCGCAAGAAGCGTTTGCTCGAGGGGAAATTCCTAAGGACAAGTCGTTCATTCGTCTCCTTACAATTATCGCAGGCTTTTTATTTTTGATTCCTGGTTTCGTCACGGACGTCATCGGCTTTTTGCTTCTGCTGCCTGGAACGCGTCACCTGATTGCGTTCGTTGCGCAGAAATGGATTAAGCGGCAAATCGAAAAAGGTCGCATTCGATTCTTCGGCGGTGGGGCGGGTGCTGGCGGTTTTAGTACTTTCGGCCAGGATCCTTTTACACGCTATCCAAATCATGAGCGCGACGTCTCTCCGCAAGTGATCGACGTTACTCCAATCAAAGTCACCAAAACGAACAATGAGCCGGATGATGGCTCCAGCGACCCGTCTTAAGGTCTTAAGCACTCGCTATTCATAGAGTACGAAATGCTCTTCTGCTAACCTAATTTTATATGTCTGTTTTCTCTCGCGCAGTGCTTTTCATAGGCTTGCTGTTCATTTCTTTTTCGGCGCATGCAACTCCCGTTTGCGTGACAGCAAATCGCGCGACCCTGCGTGCGGGCCCAAGCAGCAAAGAGAAAGTGACTTGGATCGTAGGCAAGTACATGCCTTTTAAAAAAGTTGGCGCAAAAAACTCGTGGTCGAAGGTTGAAGACGTCGACCGCGAAACGCATTGGACTGAATCAAAAAATCTCTCGACGCGAATCAACTGCGTAGTTGTGAAAACGAAGACTGCAAACTTACGGCGGGCGCCGAGCTCTACAGCGGAGGCCTCAGATATTCCGATCGCCGATAAATACACTCCATTTAAAAAATTAGAACGAGATGATGCCTGGTTACACCTTGAAGACTCCTACAAAGATAAATATTGGGCCTCAGACACAGTGATGTGGTGGCCGGTCAACCGCTCCAACATTAGCTTTTAAGAGCGCCTTAAAGCACTTATCGCGGCTGAGACATTTCGGTTCGGTTTTAATGTAAGGGAATTACTGATTGCTGACAGATCGGTGAAAAACCTGTTTTATGCGTCTTCTTTTGAGAACAAAAACGCGCTGAAAACAGGCAGTTATGCGATGTAAGAAATTTTAAGATTTCTGCTTGCAACGAAGTTTTCACTGTGTCTAAATATACCAGTTCCATTTTGGCACTGCGTAATAATACTTCCAGCATCATGCGAGGGGAGCTTTGAGTGGACATGGATATGAAGCGACTTGTTGAGGAGTGCAAACGTAAACTTCTCGAGTCAAAGGCGGAATTACTTAACAGAGTTAAGGACACCCGTCGCGATCTGCACTTTGAGGACAAAGGTGGAGACGAAGCCGATCAGACAGTCCGTGTACTCGCAGAAAGCGAAACACTCACTCTGCACGAACGCATCCGAACACAACTCTTGGATATCGAGCTTGCACTTGCGCGCATCGAAGCCGGCACCTACGGAATCTGTGAAGAGACCGAAGAGACCATCGAGCCTGAGCGCCTACTCGCTATCCCGTGGACACGCCTCTCAATCGAAGGCGCTGAAATCCGCGAGAGCATGCAGAAACGCTACGCTAGGTAACTAAAATTTAAACAGATTCTCTTAAGGCGGTAGGAATGGATTCCTGCCGCTTTTTTTATTCAGTTCCGAATTGCGGAATGGAGCCAGGCACCTGTCCGAGCTTCGTTATTTTCCGAGGACGAGTTTAGCTTCTGATTTGGTTTGTTGTTCGAGTTGGGTGCGGATTTCATCAGCTGGAATTACGCGGCCGCGGCCGACGCCGGGGCAAAATGCGGCGACATCTTTTTTCCAAGATTTAGCGCTCATCACTTCGGGCCAAAAAGGCCAAGTTCGACACTGCGTTGGTCGACCTTCGTAAACAGAACAACGTTTGTTGATCAAGAACTCGCACTCTTGTTTCGAGCCGTCACGCAGACGGTAAAGACCATCTTGTTTTTCACAATGCTTTCTCGTGAACGCAGATAAAGAAAGTTTAAGAACGCCCGCCATGCGCTTGCGATCTTCGACTGTCATCCACACAAAGCCATACTGGCCATGGGAGACACAGCATTTGCCTGAGCCAGTGCACTCGAATTGAATTCCGGCCGACCACCACTCATCACCGGACGTTTTCGGAAAGGTGCCAGGCACCTTTTTGTTCGTCGGTGTGTCAGATTTTGCGGTGAGCTTTTTTTCTTTAGGCATTCGATTTATATCCGTTCGAAATCATTGTGAAGCCGCAAAGCTTGAAGAGTGTGCGTGCGCCTACGTTACCATCCCACTCGCTAGAAGCGTCTTCTGGTTGCGAGACTTCGCATAAATCAAACCCAACAATCTGCTTACCCTTCTCAACGAGTGTCGCAAGCAATGTTGTGGCTTGGTCGAAACTTAGGCCCCCTGGAACAGGTGTTCCAGTATTCGGGCAAAGATCAGGAGTGAAACCATCGATATCGAATGAAACATAAATCTTCTTCGGCAATTGCTCAGCAATCTCGTCGCAGATTTTTTGCCAAGGCTCACCGCGGTTCGTGCGACGTTTGTTGATATTGTCAAAATGCGTGGTGATTTTGCCGCCGCTGTTTTTAATTAAGTTGTATTCATCGAGCGAGAAATCGCGAATGCCGATTTGCACGAGTTTTTTTGGCGCAAAAGAAGAATTCATCACGTTAAACATAATTGAGGCGTGAGAGTGCGTGAAACCTTGATATGCATCGCGAAGGTCGGCATGGGCATCCACGTGCAAAATTCCAAAATCGCCCGCGTTTGCTTCAGAAATCGCACGAATCGCGCCGAATGGCGAAGAGTGATCGCCGCCAACAACAGCAACCAAGCGACCCGCTTTCAAATGAGCCACTGCAGTTTCATAAACCCAGGTATTTAACTTCTCACTTGCCGCATTCACCTGCTGAACAAGCTTGGCATCCATCTCACGGCCCTCTTCAAGAGCGCTGACAGCAGTAATCGCAACTTTTTTCATCTTGTCGTTTAAGGCCATCATCTCTTCAGAGATCGGCTCCATGTAGTAACCGTGGCGATAGACATCGCCCGTTTCGATGTCGAACAAATCCACCTGACGGCTTGCTTCAAGAATCGCCTGAGGACCTCGCGAAGTTCCGTCACCATAGGAAGTCGTCACTTCCCAAGGGACGGGGAGTAGAACGAGCTTTGACTGCTCAACCTTAAAAGGTAGGCCAAACACTCCCGAATCAAGTGTTGCGGTATCGTTCGGGTTAAAGTTCATCGCAGAGTCTCCTATTGTTGCGAGGCATTATGTGGGTGCTAGACGTCAGTGTCAAACCCGCACTGAATCGCTTGGCACGAGCCGTGAAGTTTGGGTAAGTTGATCGCTTCAAACAGTATGGAGATTCCGAAATGAAATCGTGGGTTAATCTAAGTTTTGTCGCAGTTTTTTCAGTCGTAGTTGCAATCGGTTCGAAAGCCGAAGCCACCAAGGAAATAAAGTACGTTCCTAAGCCGGGCTTCGTCGAAAAGCTTCCATTGCCTAAAAAGGGCGGAACGGCTTTGCTCTCGATTTCCAACAATCCGAAAGTGATGAATCCGATGTTAAGCGCGGATGCGAACTCATCAACTTTCGATCCGTTGTTCTTTGCGACCTTAATGTCCGAAGACCTTGGCACACTTTCGATTCAGCCTTATCTAGCCGAATCGGTCGCAATTTCCGCTGACAAAAAAACCTACACTTACACTTTAAATGCGAAAGCAAAGTGGCAAGACGGAACGCCAGTTACGACGGACGATGTGAAATTTACGTTCGATACGTTGATGAACCCGAAAGTGGATGCCGCCGCTCAGCGCGCATATTGGCAGGGTGTAACTCTCGAAGTGAAGGATCCACGCACATTTTCATTCAAGGTGCCGGAACCGCAGTTCGATACCTTCCGTTCACTTAGCTACTTTGCGCCAATTCAGAAAAAACAGTTCGCAAGCGAAACTGACTTCAACAAGGCCAAAGGTATTCTCAATCCAGTTGGAAGCGGACCTTACAAATTAAAAACTTTTTCTCGCGATCAGAAAGTTGAACTCGAGCTCGTTAAAGATTGGTGGGGAAATAGTATTCCTGCACAAGCGCGCCGCTTTAATGCCGAGGTCGTGTCCTTCCGAGTGATGACAGAGCCAACGATTGAGTACGAACGCTTTTTAAAGGGAGAGCTCGATGCGCTCCAGTTCTTAGCGAACAACATCGAAACTTACGTCATGAAAGTAAAAGGTTCTGACAAAGATAAGTTTGGGACTAAGGCAAATTCAGGGAAGTCGCTCTGGTACACCGAAGTCACTAACAAGTCTCCAACCCCTTATACTTATATCGGTTGGAACTTGCGTAAGCCGTTATTCAATTCTAAAAAAACTCGTCAGGCACTTGCGCACTTAGCTGACGTAAAACAAATTTCCGACAAAGTTTATTACGGCTACTACGTCCAAACGACGTCTTCGTTCGGCTCATTTGCACTCAATAGTGATCAAAGCTTGCGCCAGCCAGGCAAAATGATGGCGTACGATCTGAAAAAAGCCGTTGCGATGTTGAAAGAAGATGGCTGGGCCGATACAGATGGCGACAACATTCTTGATAAAACCGTCGACGGAAAGAAAGTACCTTTCCGTTTCGAAGTGAAGACAAACGCGAACAACCCGTCACGAGTAAAGATCGCGCAGATCTTGAAGGAAACTTATCGCAAAGCGGGCATTGATATGAATGTGCGCGCAATGGAGTGGAATGCGTACTTGACCGACATCGACAATCGAAACTTCGAGGCGATCATTATGGGTTGGACATCGACTCCTTATCCAAATCCACGCCAAATCTGGCACTCAGCTTCAGAGAAGGATCAAGGTTCAAACTTCATCGGGTATTCGAATCCGAAAGTGGACGAACTCATCGGTAAAGCAAACCTTGAAACAGATTTGAATAAACGCGAGAAGATCATGCAAGAGATCAATCGCATCCTTGACGACGAGCAGCCGTATGGCTGGTTGGTAGAGCCGCGTGCAGTGATGATCGGTTTGAACAGCAAGTTGAAATCAAGTGTTTGGGCGATGGAATAC
>JANOUF010000297.1:0-8274 GCA_031416685.1 Bdellovibrionales bacterium | reverse complement strand
ACATGCCATGAGGCCGCTGATAGCACCACTCGCGCCGATTAAAGGCGAATACGAGAGCCCAGCTACGCCGTAAAAAATGCCGGCACCTGCAGCACCGGCGCCCAAGTAGATCAAGATCACAAGACTGCTTCCGAGTGTTGCCTCCAGAAACGTCGCAAACAACAACAAGAAAACCATGTTCCAAAAAAGATGGTGCCAACCACTATGCGCAAACTGGTAAGTGATCCAATTCATAAAACCAGATCGCTGTGCGCTTAGGCCCCACTTGTATGTTGGATGACGGCTTTGAATATCGCGAATCTCTAAAAATTTCTCACGCCATTGAACAAGGGCAACATCATCGCCATCGAACTTCATTGTTTCTGCATTTTGCATGAACTTCTTATCGCGTACCGCGAAGCCGCCAAGAAGTGTACGTGAGTATGTATCGCCTTCACGTGCCCGCTCAGAAAGTTTTCGCAATAGGCGAGAATAGGCCTTCGGCTCATCGCCAACCATCTGCGCAAACGCTGCACCTTGAACATGCATGAAAGCTTCATCGCGAAACATGGAGTCGAGTTCGCGCTGATTTTTTACGTAACTTGGATACGTGGAAATGAAAACGATCAGATTAACTGAAAGTAAAAACCATGTCGCAGGCGTAAGATAAGGCGAAAGAATTCCGCGCAAAAACGGGAAAATCATCGCATACGCCTGTCGAATGGATAGCTTGCTCCTGTAGGATTCTGCAAAATCGATGCTGGCATTCGACCTGGCATCTCACCTGCAGCAGCAACTCGCTTCTGAATATCTTCATCGGCTTGACCGAATTCAGAAAGCTGTGCGCCGATTGATATCGCCTCTTTATTTTTGCCGAGATGATCTGCACGTGCAAATAAAGCTGTGCCCAACCGTGTCCACTGTGGCTCGCCTTGAATATCCGATTGCGACCAAGTGTCGAGTACGCTTGCAACCGTCGCCGCATCAGCACCGTCAGCGAGTCGAAAGTTAATTTCAAACCACAACGGTGAATCCGGTTCTAGTTTTCCCGCTAAAGCTTGCAACTTCGAGCGTGACTCGTCGCCTTTTCCTTTTTGCTTAAGCTCCAACGCAGTTAAAAGTGTTTGTAGATCTTCGCCCGGAGCGACTGACTTCATCTGCTTGTAGTCAACCTTCGTGCCTGCGAGACATTCTTCAGAGCGAACCCACGTCAAAGCTAACTTTTGATCTTCCAGTTCAGCCGGAGAAGATTTCACTGCACCCGAAAGCAACTCACAACTTGAAACTGCTTCAGCCGTGCAGGCTCGTGCGCTTTCAACATCACAAGACCAACGAGCAAGGGAAATTCTCTCGCTCGGCTCTAAACCTTCAAGGGAACTTTTCAAAGCTAGGCGAGCTTGATCTTTCAAACTCAGATTCCAAAGCGCTTGTGCACGACCTTCTGCGAAGAAGTGTGCCATCCGCTTGTGAGGCGAACCTTTATCGAGAAAACTCAGCGCTTCTCGGTAGCGTCCCAAATTCATAAGTGAGCGGATGAAGAACACTGAGTAAAATGGTTCCGATGCGGCCGCTGTTTTTACAAGATCATCAACGATTGGTTCATGCTCTTCAGGCGAAAGTGCCAACTTTGATAATTGGCAAAGCGCTTCTCCGCCTTTACTCTCGCAAACTTTTGCAGCGTAGGCTTCTGCCGCTTCTTCATCATCGGTCACGATCGCTTTAGCTAAATATGCTTTAGCTTTGTCACCTTGGTTCCAAAGCGAATAGTCAGCTTCAGTTTGCAAGCAATCGCCCGACACACTTTCAGCAGCATACAACGTGAGTGCAACTTCAAGGCGGCTCGGTTTTTTACCATCGCGCGTGAGCCAGCCCTCGTAAGATTCGCTGACTTCTTCACACAAGAATGGGTGCGCACTGGGAGCTGCTCCAAATCGCAAAATATCTTTATCTGTTTGGCGACCCATCTGGCCGAAGACTGCAACAAACATTGCGAACACCAAGCACAGAACCATCGACTGCAAGCCACCAGCAATTGATTGCTCACGTAAGTCAGGTGTTGGCACACCGATTTTAGAATCGATCACGAACACTTCCGTATCAGCGATACGATCATGCCAAGGGCGACGTTTGAAATTGGAGAGCACTCCGAGCCATGGCAAGCACGCAAGCATTACGCCTACGCACCAGAACCACGCACGTAGTGCCGCTTGCTTCGGGGTTGGCGCATCGCCAGAGCCGATGGAGCCGACGTAAAGGCCAAGGATTCGCTTACCTGGCGTCGTACCCCAGCGTGATAAGAAAATCGTCTGGTAAGCCACGTAAGTGAGAATCAAAGCGCCCAGCAAAAAGCCAAAAGCTTCAATTACACCAGTTGTATCTTGAAGGAGTTCTGCGAGCTGCAGCTTGCGACGAAACGGTGCCGAGAACAAACTAGCGATTGGAATAATGATCACGAGATCGGCCATGACAGCCGCAAGGCGGTCCACGGGTGCCGCCATGTAGCGCTTCACTTCCGGCGTTGATTCACCCGAAGGAAGCGAGGATTTTACAGATTTTTTCGGTAGTGATACATCTTCTAGGACCATGAAGATGTATCGGAAAATCTAGGATTGTCGTTTAATTATTCGGCGAGTAATTAATCGATCTTCATCGAGAGAAGACGGCCTGATCTATCCATGCGGAACTCGACCTTAGCCACGGTCGCTGAAGCCTTGTCGACGAGGTCGTAGGACTCAACGGTTTGTTCGCTGTCTTGCACTAAACCGGCTTTCACTGCGCCTTGGAAAGGAACCGGAAGAAGGTCACGATTTTGGTCGAGGAATGCCGTGCGATCCATTACGTATTTCGGGCGATCACCCGACTGCGATGAATCAGCAAAATTAAGTTCGCGAATTTTTCCATTCTCGAGACGAACAGAATATTTACCTTCCAAGAATTCAAGCGTTAAACGATCGAGCATCGAAGGACGACGGCCCATTTGGACATCGTGAGCGATTGAAAGTTTTGAAATACGAGAAACCATCTGATCTTCCCAGTCACTGGTTCCAGTAGGAACGCTGGCAAAGCTGCGATCCGAAGCTGGGTCACGGCTACTTAGAGTGCTTGAGCCGACTTGGACATCGGGAGCTGAGAGAAGTGAGTTGTTCGCAAGAGTAACTAAGAACAAAAGTGAAACTAGGCCCATCGCAATTGCTGCGCGTCCTTGTTCTGCTTCGAATCTCAAATTGAGACGGTTCATCTCCAGGCCTTTCCCTTTGCGTGTCTTACGTTGAGACAAGTCGATTACTTTGTTGTCGATCGCATCGATCGCGTTTTTTAAGTCACTCATTAGCGGCCTCCCCAGGTAACCGCTTAGAGTGCGAAGAACGTGCCCGCTCTACTGTCGTTTATTCTCTCTACCCGAGCCTAAGCTGTCTATTGCCTTGACACGTGATCACCGCAATTCCGATTCAGTTTAATAGCTCGGAAAACGCTGCTTTCAACCAAGTATCATCGCCTTTTAGGGCATCGGCAAGATCATACTCTAGTAGCTTTTCCGGATTAACACCTTGGTCCTCAATTTCAATGCCTTGAGCGTCTCGATATCCTGCAACAGGAATCGAAATACTGTAATCCCCGCGACCCAAAGCTGGGAGCGGAAACCAGCGCGCCATCACAACTTGTCCCGCCGTTTGCCGGCCCCAAACTTGTGAGTGGGTACGATTAAAAAAACTATCTGCGAAAATTTCTGCAACAGAACTTGTTTGCTCATCGACGAGCACGACAACTTCACCACCAAAACATGGGTAATCAGGAAAAGTCGTCAGCGCAAGGAGGTCTACGTGAGCTAATTTTTCAAGCTGCGCATCGGCCGCGAGCTCATCATCCATCTGATCTTGCTCATTGCTCGCCCCTCGGTAAAGATGACCGATTCGTACCGGCTTACAATGAAAACTGCTCGCCGCCCGCAACATTGCCGGAAAACTTCCGCCGCCATTCCCTCGCAGATCGACTACTAAATAATCCAAATCTGAAATTTTTTGTGAGAGATCGAGCCATGCAGATTTATCAAAATATTGTGCAAGGAAACTTTGAATTCTCAATACGCCAACGCCCTCACTTGCCAACGTGAGCTGTGGCCCAAGATCTTCGGACAAAGCTCGAGCTAAAACATCAACTTCGAACTTCATTCCCTGCCGACTAACTACAAATTTTCCACCGCGCGTGACAACTTCACGAACGGTATTCACCGGCTCACCGTTTAGCTGCAAGATTTCGTCGCCAGGCTCAAGATTTGCTTCATCCGCGGCACTTCCGCTTATAATTTCGTAAATGACAATGTGCTTGCCCAAGAAATCTCGCGCACGAATTCCGGTATCGATTGCTTCATTTTCCCAAATCTCGCGATTTTCACTGGGAGTATACAAATTTAAATGAGAGACACCCACGCTTGAGAGCAAATCATTAATCGACAAAATCGCTTCATCGGTTCCAACGAAGATCGGTTGTCGATTGGCAAATTTTCGGCATTGCGTGATCCAGTCCTGAACGACCGGTTCGGATCTTCGATAGTAATTACGCTCGACCAATCGACAGACATCGAAGGCGGCGTATCTTTTTGAAAGCGCAAACGACAGCTTCGCCGTCAGAAATGCGATCATTAAAAAGATCACCGAGAGTAAAAAGATGGAAATGAGCCGATGCGTTTTCAAAGTGATATGAGTTTACAAAGAAAAATGGTCAAAGCGGAAGCGCTTTGACCATTCAAAATGTCTCTGGTTAATTTTCTTGGGTCTTGCTCTTAAGCTGCTTTCTTCTTACGCGCAGCTGAAGGATCGATATTGTACTGCTTTACTTTGCGGTACAAAGTCGCGCGACCGATACCGAGAGCTTTCGCTGCTTCAGTAAGGTTGCCTTTGAAAGCTGCGATTGCTGATTCGATAGCAACGCTTTCAAGTTGGTTGATAGTAGAAACTGAACGACGTGGGTCGTTGCCAGTTGTACCAGGGAACTGAAGAACTTTGCCGCCTTCAACGCCAGCAGTGCCAGCAACTAAAGATGGAACCTCGTGCCCACGGCTGTTAAGAGCATCCCACTGCTCTGCAGTCATTGTTTGCACCGACACACCATTGGACTGTGCCCAAGTTTGCGCTTTTTGAACCAAAAACTGATCGTCAGAAACGACGACAAACACTGAACGTACCATACAAGACCTCCACATAGATTCAGACATCAAAAAAGATCGAGGGAGCACCGTACCTCATAGCGTTTGCTATGAGACGTATGCATGCCTCACAAAGAACCTATCGGCGGCCCAAGTTGAGACCTGTAGGAAAAATTTGCCCCTCTCCCCCCAATAAAACGCAGATCAGGGGTAAGTGTCCCAAACCATTGAGTGATTCAGAATGATAATATTTTGCTTGAAAATTGAGCCGGACTTTCGGTACGCGGGAGTTCAATTCGTAGGTCTGCAACGACTGAGTTCACATCTAACTTCCACATTCGGTTGGCATAAAGCTTGGAATACAAAAATGCATGCGCACGCAGAGCTATTATAATCGCATAAAAATCATCTCACGCGGCTTGATCGTCGATCTTGTGGACATGCAGGCGCCGTTGATTGTCCTCGGCAAATGCGCACGGCAGTTGCTTGTCGTATTTGGAATATTCCTTTCGCTCCAAGTTGCGCAGGCACAGCAAAGTTGTAATTCGGTATTTTCAGAGCGAGTGCAATATCAAGATCCCAGTGCCGGAACTCGCATTGTTTCAAAATCAATCTTGCGCTTACTTAATCGCAGCGCCAAATCCCCTGATCGTGCCCAAGTTGTCATCGACAACAAAATCGAGATTCTTGGAAAACTGCAAGGGTACGCGCTCGATTCAAAAAACCAAATTGCTTATGTCAACTTCTCTGGGCCTACCCGACTCTCAAATTATCACCCGACGTTAGATGGCTATCGCGCTGGCAAAATCACGGGGCAAGGTGAAACACAACACGCACAGGGGTTTGGAACAGCAGTTGGAGAATTTAAAATCATAGCGAATGGCGAAAGCCTCGCATCCACCGATCATGTTTTTAAATTGAAAGTCGCTCCACTCGTTTCCAATAAAATCGTGCTGGAATTTGATAATGGAGTGGTCGTTCGCGGTACTTTATCGAGTTTTAATCTCCATCCCGCGCGAAACCAGGTTTCGATTCTTTCATTTACCGACTGCCTCGTAACACGAGGAGACCAAGTTCTCTTCGACCCATCGTGGGGCACGTACGACATGATTGTCGGCACACAAGTCAGCTCCGTTCTTGTGAACTAGATAGGCAACCCGTCTTTTGGTCACTGGTGAGCTGATGGTTTGACCGGCACCGGCGAGGGATGTTGTTGGCTTGGTGGTTTGATTTGCGGATCGGGTCTGAAGGTAGATCTGCGGCAATCTTGGAACGTGGATCACTGTTAGTGAACCCACATTCCAAGATTGCCTTCGATCAGCTTTATGGTGGCCAAAGTTTTTAGAGGAAATGGTCACGAAGTGCTGTGCGTGAATGTGCGATCTCGCACGCGCGATGTTTGGTGAAAGTGAGCTCGCTAACACGAAGGTCAGGAAGTACCGCCGATTTTGGTCGAAGTGTCTGTAACCGAGCCGGCGCGGAAAATGTTGAGAACTAAAGTTCCAACAGGTAGAAAATTCTCGGATGAGTGCGCGAGTACATACTGATAACAACCTTGAGAGTAGCTCAAATTTTTTCGCCGTAGTGTGAAAACAATTTGACAGTGTTCTTCGTCGCGCAGCTCGCGAATGATTACATTATTTGTTTCAATGTGCGCTCGTTCTCAAATTAGTTTTTTGCTTTCAACCTAACGCCTCTGCGAGAGTTTTATCGCGAAGAATCGTGGCTCTCTCCGTGCAACTGCACTCCACCAATTTGCGAAAGACCCGAAATAAAAAACCGATGCTATGCTCCCTTCACTCAAACGAAGGAGTGTACATGAATCTTTCAACTCTAACTGATGAAACGCTCGACTTAGAGAATGTTGCTGTAGCAAAAGCTGAACGCGAGATACTCGCGAAGGCTCTGCACCACTTGAAAGAAACTGAACGTAGACGTTTGTACTCAAAATATAAGTACGAATCTCTCATTGATTATGCAGTTAAGCGCATGGGTTACACGGAAGACCAAGCGTGGCGTCGGATTAATGCGATGAGACTCCTAAAAGAATTGCCGCAAATCGAAAGCAAAATCGTAAGCGGTGCTCTGAGTCTTACTCACTTAAATCAGGCGGCGGGATTGTTTCGCCAAGAGAAGAAAGCACAGGTGTATCGCGCAACTAATGAGAAGCTCGAACTGCTCTCTAAAATTGAGCATCAGTCTAAACGCGTTGCTGAGAAAACTTTAGAGAGTGCGTCTTTGCTAAAACCACTCTTAGTAGAGTTCGCTGATCTCAATTCTCGCAAACCTGTCGAGCTTGAGCAATTTTCGCCTGAGATGCAGAAAAAAATTAAGCGCCTAATGGAGGTTCGCGCCCATACAAGTGGTAAGGATGTTATTTCTGTACTTGTGCAAGCCGTAGATCTTGCTCTTGAGAAGTGGGATCCGATGGTTAAAGCAGCGTGTCCCGCGCCGGCGCGGAAATCCAGTTCCGTCGTGAATACAGAGCGCTACTCAAATTTGACGGCACAGCGATATGTTCCGGCGCAACTTCGAAAAGAAGTGTTCGCCAGAGATGAAGCCAACTGCCAAAATTGTGGGTCGCGCCGCTTACTACAAATCGATCACATCTTGCCATTTTCTAAAGGTGGAAAGACGGAACTTAGCAACCTACGGCTGCTATGCCGATCGTGCAATCAGCGACACGCGATTAATAGCTATGGGCAACTTAAGATGAACAACTATTTACGAGAGCCGAGTCGATTGTACTCGGCTTAGGTGATCGCGGTTTGCGCGCTAATTTCCGCGCCGGCGGGGAAAGAAAGAACGCTTCCCGGTGTTTGATGTTTCCTGGTCGCTTGGTGCTCGGAAAACAAGTGTCATTGGTCAGTCATCTTCGTCTGACCGAATTCCAATTTTTCTTTTTTTGACTATTGGAGGATTGATGATTTCTCTAATCGCATCGAATACCGATTTGAATTGTTTATCGTATCGACTTTCAAGTTGAGAGATTCTATCGTGCACCGCTTTCATGGAGTTACTTAGCTTCTTGAATCCGACGAACGCCCGCATAATTTCAATATTTACCTGAATCGCCTCTGGACTTCGAAGTACACTTGAGAGCATCGCGATTCCTTGTTCTGTGAACGCGTATGGAAGCCAGCGGGGGCCGC
>JANOUF010000296.1:0-7879 GCA_031416685.1 Bdellovibrionales bacterium | reverse complement strand
ATCCTGAAGAACGCACTGGCGACCAAGACGCTTTTGAATGTTGATGATGATCGGCGCCTTCAAATTCGCTGTCATCTGGGTCACATCATCTGGAATCGTGATGATTGAGTAGCTACGGCTACCTTCAACAGCCTTCAACTGAAGAGCTTCAAGGTCGTTACGCGCTAGTGTGACTTTGAAGCCTGAGGTGAAGAGTTCTGGCTCGAGAACCGGGAATGCAACGCCTGCGACTTCGCAAGACTGCAACCACGCAAAAATCTCATCATTTGGATCATCAAGGAGGACAAAACGACGAAGATCGTTAAATCCCAGGATGCCCTCTTGGAATTCTAAAATGTCCTCGGTCTGAATTACGACCGGGCCAAATCTAGAAGTCTGAATCTCCATCTACATTCTCCCTCTCATCGAGGATACGACACTCATGAGACACTTCAAGCCATTAAATAGGGAAAAATCGCAGTCGCAATCTAGACAATCGCCTAGACATTCGCCCAGATCCCCATCCCATTTGTTAACTGTAAGAAGGCTTGTGAAGAAGTTGCAAGAAAATTAACAGTGAGGATTTTAACGCAATGAGGCAGAGCGCCTCTGAACTGCAAATAGATTCAATAAGTTCAATTTAGAATTAAGGCTTCAACATCTTCGACACAGCTCGAGTTGAAGTCGCATCCGCTTTAACGGACTCAGTGTTTTGAGTCTGAATTGCTAGATAAACTTCTTCGCGGTGGATCTTTGTGTCCTTGGGAGCTTCGATGCCGAGGCGAACTTGCTTCCCTTTAATTTGAACTACGCGGATTTTGATGTGGTCGTCGATCGCAATGGATTCGCCGAGTTTTCTGGTGAGGACCAACATTTTACTTACTCCTTCAACATCCTGGTCAAAGCTGAGTTCAATACTCATTTGCCAACAAAACGTCGGCGATATTCACTCACCCTCTACGGCTGAAAATGAATCGAACCTTAGCTATTATTACTACCTAAGGAAGTCAAGTAGACTCGGCTGGACTAATTTGCTGGACGTCTGAAGAGTCGCCTGAAGAGTAGACTCAGTTTTGTTTATGTCACTTACGAGGGCAAATGCATCAACCTCTTCAAGATTAGATGCGATGGTCTTACTGTCGACCTGTCCTTTTTGTAGCGTATCGAGCGTTGCATTCACTGTAGAGACTCGAGAGCCAATCTGGGCGCGCATGAGCACGACTTGTGCGAGAGCAGAGTCGATGATGTCGAGAGATTCTTGCACTGAGCCTTTGTCATTTGCGCGGAGGCCGATTTCTAAACCTTTTAAAGCTTGGAAGACACTCGTGCCGCCAGCTTCCCACGTCGAACTTAAGTTACTTACAAAATCTGTCTTACTTGGCCCGTTCGAATTGTTAGTGGCTGACTGTGTCTCACTTGCCGGTCCGCGCATGGGCTGCGAACGCAAATCACCGCGGCCCTCAATGTGCTCGCCCGATTTTCTATTTGGCGGACGTTGAAAAGGTCCCGGCTGTGCCTCTGATTTCGGATCGATACCGAGGAAGACAGCGCTTCCCGGAACGTTCATCGCAACCGTAGCCTCCTTATCGATCGCAATTTTGATCTCGCCGTTATCACCATAGTACTTACCGTTTGGATCAAACGGAGGGCGCGTGGTGCGAAATCCACCGAATAGAAATCGATCACCGAGTTTGCGGTTTGCGATTTGTACTGACTGACCATGAAGCTGCTCAACTTCAGTTGCGGTTGCTTCGCGAGTTTGCTCACTCGCCGATGCATCGCTGGATTGGCTGATCGCCAATTCTTTTGCACGCATCAAAGTTTCAGCCAATTCTCCGAGTGTTTGCTCGGAGAATTCGAGGAAGCCTTTTGCGACGTGAATGTTCTTAATGAATTGCTGGCCTGAACCGATGTCGGTGCGAGTGGCAAGAATGCGCGTGCTCGCAAGTGGATCATCAGATGGCTTTGTCACACGCTTTTGTGTCGCCGCTTGATTTTGCAGCTCCGCCATATCGCTGCGATTCTTCGCAACGTTGTCCTTCACTTGAGTGTAGTTCATCTTATCTGCGATTCTCATCTACCTACATCCGCTTCAAGTTTAATACGGTGTCGAACATTTCATCTGCTGTGCGAATGAGGCGAGCCGATGCGTCGAACGCTTTTTGGAATTCGATCATCTTCGCCGCTTCCTCATCGAGGCTGACGCCGCTGATGCTCTCGCGCAGATGGTTCAGTTGCTTCACGACATTGTCTTGAGATTCTTTATTTGAGTTCGCACGACTCGTGTAAACACCAACCTGACCCACTACACCGTTGTAGAAGTCGTCGATCGAAGCCATCCCGCCGCGCATCACTTTTTTAAACTGAAGTTCACCGATGAAGTTGGCAACTCTGTTATCGGCTGGCGAATAAGGAGATGCAGCAGCCGCAATGCGAGTTGGATCTTCTGCAATCGCGCTTGATATCCGAATGCTCGCAGCAGCGCCATTCATACCGATGATTGGCTCGAAGAAGTTTTGGCCGGTGCGGTTTCGACCATCATAACCTTTGCTGTGAAGGTCGTTGACGTGCGTGACGAGTGAATAAGCCATCTCATCCATGTCATTCATGATTGCTGAAATCGTTTCGTCTCGCACTTGAAGCAAGCCACCGACAGCGCCACCTCGTAGATGATCCGTTATGTTTAGCGCTGTTGCCTGCTCGCTAGATTTATAATAGATGTCGAAGTTCCCTTCGCCTTTATCCCCGCGAGCTGGCGTACTTGAGACTTCCAGACGTTTGAAGTCATTACCAGAAACGAGAATAGCATTATTACCAGCAGCGACTGTAACAGATCCATCTGTACCCTCCGCCCATTTGACGTTTATTTTCTCACCGATTTTTTTAACTAAAAGATCGCGCCGATCTCGCTGGTCGTTCGCGGGTGCTCCGCCTCTGCCGGCGACTTCCGCTTGAACGATTTTTTCATTCAACTTCGCAATCTCTTGCGCGTAACCGTTGATTTCCTCAACGTGCGTCTGCACTTGATGGTCGATATCTTTTCGGATGCTGACGAGTTGTTTTTGCATCCGTTGGAAATCTTTAGTCACGTGGTCAGCGGTTTCTTTAACTAATGTCCGAGTCGCTACGCTCTCAGGATTGTTACTGAGTTCGCGGAACGAGTTGAAAAACTCACCGACGTAAGTGTTAAGCCCCTTGTTCAACTGTTCGTTGTACACCTGCTCAACGCGCATGAGAGCGTCCGACTGCCCACCTAAAAAGCCCTGGGCTGCCTGCTCTTCACCAATTTGTTTTTCGAGATAAGGGTTATTGATTCGGTTAACGGTCGCCGTGCGCGAGCCCATGCCCACTTGATAGCGTCCATGATTCTCAGGAGTGTTTGATTGAATTTCCACGCGCTGACGCGAATACCCTTCGGTACTTTTGTTGGCGATGTTGTGGCCGACTGTCTGAAGCGCTGTCTGACTGTTCATCATCGAGCGCTTACCGACGTCGAGCATCGAGTGGATCTTCGACATCCTGTCACCTTAACTAGCCATCATGGCTAGTCGGTCGCAAGGTCGCGAGCGCGAAATGCGCTATGCTTTAACCTTCCTTGCGTACCAAATTGCCGCCTTCACTTTTTGAAGCCGACATTGTTCCTGTGCGTCCATATGCAGGTTTTTCTTGAATCGTATCGCGGATCGCATCCATTGCGCCCGTGATGTTGTTCAAGGCTGCTTGCACTAATCCTTCGTTCTGTTTGTTCACTTCGCTCACGCGACGAACAAGAAGATCGAGAACCGAGTGCATGTTGCGAAGCTTGTCAGCTTGCGCCGATTCAATCTTCGCTGCGATCTCCAGCAAGCGCGGCTGCTCAACATCGGCGCCAACAGCATGTGCAAGATCGCGAGCTTGCTTCATGCGCGTGTTCTCGAGCGAACGGATGCGAAGAAGCAAAGTGTCTTTGGTTTTATTATTTTCGTTTAGATCATCGAGTTTCGCGGCAACGAGAATATCTTTTTCGCGGCGAACGACTTCGAGAAGAGTGCGATAGACTTTTACGAGGCTATCGAGAGTTTCAGCTAATCCTGAGTAGAGTTCTTTGTTTTTCAGATCCATCCTTGATCCTCTTCGCTCGAATCCTTCAAGCGTTTTATTCAATTAGCAAATGCTAGGGACTATTCGAGTGCGAGTAATTGCTCGTCGACGAGTTTGTCTGCAACTTTTTTTGCATCAACTTTGTATTCGCCTTTGTCGATGAGCGCTTGCAGACGCGCAACCTTCGCTTCATCGATGTCGCTGTCTTTAGGTGTCGCAAGTTCTTTTGCTTTTTTGATGTCTTGACCACGTTGAGAAACATCAACACGAGCTGATGTACCAAAAGCTTCAGATGCGAGAGATTTTTTCTTCGCACCAGCAGCGCCTTCCGCATTTGTTTTTGCGGCTTTTGCAGCTTCTGCTTGTTGCATCGGGTTTCCGACTTTTCCTGAAACTTTCATGATTTAACCCTCCGTGAGTCGCTCTCTAATTATTGTATCATACTGAGACATTTTCTCTAGCCAGAACTTTAGTTTTACCTAGGCTCTTGAGTCTTTCCAGTTGCATCTTCTGGACCGGAAATTTTTGCCTGGTCGAGCGATGTATTGGCAGTAGTTTCCTTGGGCTTCGTGACATTCAAGAAAAAGCTTTTGATTTCAGGGCTCAAGACGCCAATTTGCGTCCCGCGCTTAAGACTATCGCCCGGTTTTACCTGGGTAAGTACACCGTCGAAGATAAGGGCCGACCGAACTCCGCCCTCGTGTTCCAACAATATAGTCGACTTCCCGTCTACACGAGTTGTCGTCAGGACTTTCGCATCGTAAGGCGTTTTTAGTATTGTGGGTCCAGTTTTATTCGGATCGTCCTTCAACTCGACTCTCATCGCGGCCTGATTCGGCATTGAAGTCGGGACTTTCATCACGCGAGAGACATCTCGATCCGTGAGCGCGATCGGTCCGGCTTGCTTCATCCCGCGACTTCCGTTGTAGCGGTTGATCACTTTTTCCATCATTTCATCGTAGATCATATCCGCGAGGCCGATGCCGCCGTTTTCACTCCACTTGTCTACGTATTGATTGTCGAGTTGATCTTTATAAATTTTGTCGCCGATGCCGCCGCTCGTAAGTTCGCTTTCAGTAACAGTTGAACGCATCGCTTTCACCATCTCTTGCAAGAAATGATGTTCGTACATTTTCGCGGCTTGTTCGAGTTGCTGATTACGCGGTTGTTGCGGTTGCGCATGCTCGGTGCGTTCGAGATTCCGCTCCGTCGAGAGAGGAGTATCGCGATTTACATTTTCGATGGAACCTAATTTGCCGATGCTCATGCTTTACTTCTTTTTTGTTTCAGCATGAGCGCCTCAGGAATTCTGGTATACCGGTCGACCGGTATACGTGAATTCAGGTATTAAATGAAAAAAGGGGAGTAGAGTCAGATCCTGGGCGCTTCCATGCGCGCATTATTTAAGCTCAAAGTCGTCTGCCAATCCTTGGCGGGTGCAACTCTGTTTTCCTGTTTCCTGCTCTGAAAACAATTAGCTCTTGAACCATCCTGGCATCAGATCTCTAACTCTTCCTCCCCGGGTCATCGAACACATCCTGTGTACGATTCTTAAATTCTTAAATTACCGCTCAGCTTCTATTCTAGCGAGATTTCGTATCATTTCGAAACAGAAAACTCACAGAATCTCGAGCTCTCCTTGAAGAGCACCTGCCGCTTTGATGTTTTGCAAGATGGTGATCAGGTCTTTAGGAGAGACTCCCAAAGTATTGAGCGCCTTCACTAGATCACCAACGCTGGTACCTGTGTCTAGGACTGCGACTCGGTCACTAGACTGGTCTTTACCTTTAAGTTTGCCCATGCCATCGACCCGAACTGTAAGATCACCGTGCGAGATCGCGATCCGAGAAATTTTCACGGAATCACCGATGACAACGGTTCCCGTTTTTTCGTTCACGATCACCTTCGCTTTTGCGTCTGGGGTGATGTCTAATGTTTCGATCGCAGCTAAGAGCTCAACGCCCTTACCTTCATAGGAGAACGGCACAACCACATCGATTGTTCCTGCATCTTTTGCCGTTGCGAACTTGCCCGCGAGATCAAGATTGATTCGCTTCGCAAGGCGCGCAGCTGTTGTGAAGTCCGGGTTGTGAAGTGTAAGCCGGAACATTTTCCGTTGGGTAAAATCCTCGGCAACGTCACGCTCAATGAGCGCGCCGTTTGGAATTCGACCGGCGGTCGCGTGCGCATCCGCACCGCCACCGATCAACATATTACCTTGAGCAACTGCATAGATTTGCGAGTCAGCAGCGCGAAGTGGAGTCTGCACAAGCGTCCCGCCAGCAAGTGACGTCGCATCACCGATTGCACTTACTGTGAGATCGATTTTATTTCCGGCACGTGCGAATGGAGGAAGGGTTGCCGTGATAAGAACCGCCGCTACGTTTTTGCTTGCTACGTCTTTATCTTCGAGTTTCACACCGAGTTTATCGAGCATGCGTGCGACGGATTTATTTGTGAATTCGTTTTTACTATCGCCGCTTCCTTTAAGGCCGACAACGATACCGTAGCCCACGAGTTGGTTGTCTCGAACTCCGCGAACGTTTGCGATATCTTTAACTCTCGCTGCCTGCGCGCTCATTGCCGCTGCAAAAACGACGATCATGATCTGAAGCAAAAGGAATGAACGGAATGTCATAGGCTCGCTCCCCGCTTAGCACTAACAATATCGAATTGCGAATCAAGCAAACGATCCGCGCTGATACCTTCTTCGTTAAAATCTTCTTGGCGAACGATGCCCGTGACAATCACGCGATATTCACGTTTTCCGATCATGAACTCTTGTGTTCCGCGAACGCGGTAACTGCCATCTCGAAGAACTTCGACGACTCTTGTTGGTACCGACTCAACTGCGAACGGTGCAACCATTTCGGGTGCACCAGGGGCAGCTTGCCCAGGAATTCCCTGGCCAGGCTGCTGACCACCGATGCCTTGTGCCGCAACATTGTTCGGATCTTGATTACCTTGTTGATTCTGATTTGCTTGTTGTTGCTGAGCTTGCTGTTGCGCTTGCGCTCCAGCAGCTGGTACCGATGCCGGCCCACGAATTTGCGGTCGTTCAGAAGACTTATCCAACCGAGCAAGAAGCTTTGCGATGACTTTTGTTTTGGTTTGAAGCTGCATCTTCGGCGTGCCGTCGACGCGAACATTGAGGATATCGCCTACGAGCCGAGTTGTATTTTGCGCAAAAAGGTAAGCGCCTTGACCTTCCATAACCCAAAGACTTCCGGCACTCGGCTTAACTTCCGCTTCTTCCTCAAAACGATCGCGATTCATGCGGCGATAATTGAGGTCAGCATTGTATTTTACGTTTTCAGTTTCAGAAAACTTCGCAGGGCCTTTAGCGACCTTTTCGTCTTTTCCGCCGAAAAGACTTCTCGTCAACTTGTTGATGGTCGCGCAACCGCTTCCCATCATCATGATACCTGCAAAGAACGACAAAATTATTAAGCGAGATGATTTATTCATCATTGAACCTCAACCACACCCTTTTCCTGCAATAGACCCGAGAGAACTTTTTGAGTACGAGGAACCTTCACGCGAACCATGTCGCCGATGTATCCACTTTGCTGAGCGATACCATCGATAGAGATCTGCCAACCATCTTCGCCAGTCACGATTTTTACCGACTGCCCCATCTTCAGCGCCTGCTCACGACGAAGCATCGAGCGCCCGACGATTTGTTCGGCACCAATCACGCGAGCCGCGACGGCCGCTGTAATTTCAGACTCCGTAGGAATTCCGTCGGTAGCAAACGTGACGTCTTTCTTTTCAACAGCAAAATCGTTGGGAGTGAAGCGCTCGCCAGGCTGAATCGCAC
>JANOUF010000295.1:0-12990 GCA_031416685.1 Bdellovibrionales bacterium | reverse complement strand
AACGAACTGCCGAAACCCCGACGGCTCCGCAAGCTTGATTCAAGCGATCGTTCGTCAGCCCTCTGGAACCAACGGACTGCATGGAACAAAGGTTCTCTTCGCATTTCAACCAGAAATACTGAAAGCGATGGATCAGAAAGCACCACTTCAGCTTTCATTTCTATTGGTTCACGAGTGGCTATGGGGGCACAACGACAATCCAACCGTCAATCGAATGGTGAATCGCTTTTTTCACTCAAAACAATTTGAGGAACTTCCTCGAGACAAGATCGTTGCAATCTTAAGACAATTGAATTTTGTGGCGCCAATTGATGTCGGTGGAATTCTATTTCCTGAGTCGTGCTTGCCCGATCCTCGTGGCCTATCGAGCTTGTTTCCAACCTCTGGCGACGCAAGAGTTATCGAAGACCCACAACTTGCAGAATCCGTTTATAAGTGTTTGGACAATGGAAAGTGCGAAACCAAAGTTAATCCGAATCGCTCGCATATCTACCACTACTTTGGTGGTTCATACTTTGTGCTCTCTGCAGGTAACAAAATCAAATTTGAGGCTCCAGGCGGCGGCCTCAGGACCGATCGAAAACTTGAATGTCAGGTGGATGTAAATTCGGGACTTGTTGAATGTGGCGGCCTTGAAAAGTTTCGATTTACTGGAACGATGAACCGATCATGCATTCGCCTAGAGCATCAAGAGGATCGAGGCGCCGAACACTCGACTCTGGTGCTCTATCAGAAACTCGGCAGTAGCCATCTAGAAAGCCGGAGACGCAGATGAAATTTATTTCTTTAGCTTCGATTCTCATATTTGCCTTCGCGATTAAAGCACACGCAAGTGGTACCGTACTTAACGGCGGTGATGCTGTCTTCTGCAAAGCCACTCCTGGCGCACAGATGCAAGGTCTCTATTCCCTGGATTATCTCGTTACATACGATTCAAGCGTGCAATTTTTCAACGCTCGAACTGTGGAAGATTCCCATCGACGAATCTGGATGCTGCTGAACAAAAACCTTCCGGAACTTCAGGCGAGCTTCAAAGTTTTCTCTAAAAACTTTTTAAACAAAGATCCGCATTTTACTTATATCTGGGAAGAAGCAAGCTTCGGTCTTGTCGACATTAGAGACGAAGATTTAGTCTCTCTACTTCCAGAAAATTGTCGTGGAGCGAGTGGTCAGGCGCAGATCATACAAGCCGTTGTACGTCAGCCGTCTAGATTTACCGGCATGCCGAACAAAACCGTATTTGGCTACCAACCGAAAGTTCTCAAAGAAATGCATGAGAGAGCGCCACTGCAGCTTTCGTTTCTCTTAGTTCATGAGTGGCTTTGGGAGTTTAGCCAGAACGTTCAAGTTAATCGTCGCGTAAATAAGTTTCTCCACTCGGTTGCGTTTCAAGAAATGTCGCGAGATCAAATCATCTCAACACTTCGTGAGATAGGTTTCGCCATACCAGGCGATTTGAAGGCGTTGCTTTTCGATGAGAGCTGTCTTCCGGATCCGAGGGGAATCGCAAATATGTTCCCTCCTCAAGGCGAAAATCCACGAGTTCTAGCTGCTCCGGACCTAGTCGGCCAAGTGAAGACCTGCGGAGATATGTATGGCGGGACCTGCGTTCATATGAATACCGACATGTCGACACGGCTTTTACGAACTTATGTCGGCGCTGAAGGCGGAAAATACGGTATCTTTCTTCAAAATGAAAATGCACTTTACGTTCGCGCTCAAGACCGGAGCGGCCTAGTGACAAACCTTGAGTGCGCTGTCGACCTGAATACGGGATTGATTAAGTGCAATAATATGCGAGACGCCTATGGCAACGAAATGTTAAAAGGCCGCGAACGATTCACAGGAACTATGAGTCGTTCTTGCATCAGACTTGTCGGTCGCGATGTGACTGAGCGGATTGAATCTCGAAGAGGCGACTTTTGGCGCGAAAACACATACGTTATCTACAAGCGAATTGAGAATCGCTGATGGAAATGGAATCCGGGCACGCTCAACGTGATGATTACCGAGGAATTCTTCAGCAAGAGTTGCTCAAGCGTTTAGCTCGGAATCCTCAGTATTCGTTGCGAGCGTTTGCACGTGACTTAGATTTATCCCCAGGATTTCTTTCGGCGTTACTTGGTCATCGAAAAGGCCTCTCTGAAACGAGAGCAGCTTCAATTACGCAAAAACTTTCGTTACCTGATCACGAACAAAAACTTTTTGGATTGCTTGTTCGCTTAGAAACGACAGAACTCCCCGAGGAGGAAGCTCGACTTCAGAGCCAAATCAACGAAATCTACGCAGCCAAACAAGTGCAAAGTCAGCTTCATGACGTACAGTTCGAATATTTCAAAGTCATTGGTGAGTGGTACCACTTGGCGATTCGTGAACTTGTGGAATTCAAAAAATTCACAGGGCCTGAGTGGATCGCAGAACGACTTTCACTTCGGGTTGAAACCGTAACCGAGGCACTCGAACGACTGATTCGCGTCGGCATCCTCGAGAAAACCGAAACAGGCTGGAAGCGTGGCACTCCGCACGTCGTAGTGCCCGCGACCCCATCGGAATGCATCCGCTCGTTTCATCGATCGTATTTAGAATCAGCAATCGAAGCGATCGAGAATCAACCTGTTGAAACAAGAATCTTGCAGACAAGCGTTGTACCGGTTGCAGCAGAACTCATTCCGAAAATTCAAGAAAAGATGCACAGATTTGCGAATGAGATCATCGGAACGTCCGAGACAGCAGAAAAAGAACAACTCTACTGTCTCTCAATGGCATTTTTTCGTGTGGATAAGGATTAGAAACTGCGCAATCTACTGCGCATGTTCGCAATCAAGTTCAAGTCCATGATCCATTGACTCCACACGAACTGAAGCTTCTTCTAGTTCGTCTAAGTAAATGTGCCCGGAGATCTTGCCGTACTTTTCAGTAACTGCTTCCCATGCAAATATAACATCTTCTTGTTGCGCGAGAACGACCGTTTCCACAATTGTGTCGCGGCTTTTTCTAATCGTCATGCGATACTCGACAAGCGTTCCTTCCGGAACATCGCTGGCGTTGGGCCCAACACTTTGCAAGGCAACGGTAAAGCCTGGGTTATCCGATACGTCTCCGCGACACACTATAACTTCCGCGCTCGCGCTGTTCACAAAGAGGATTACGCAAAATACGAAGACTGATTTCAACATTAGTGACTCCCTTGTAATGAGTCGCAGAACCTACAGCACCCACTCCAGTTTCAATAAATGCGTAATCGGCATCAAATTATGCATGAAATCGCGGTAAGTTGACGATTGCTCAGGAACCGTTATAGTGCCCAAAGAAGATTCTTTGAGGTTTAGCTCCATGGCGTTCATCAACCAAGAAGCGAAAGAAATTCACTGTAAGGTCGTTTACTACGGCCCGTCCCTCGGCGGGAAAACGACAAATATGCAGTGGGTTTATCATAATGCGATTAAGGCCCAAGGCGGCCAAGACGCGTCTGAACTTTTTGATTTCAACGTAAATCCGGAACGCACCCTGTTCTTTGATTTTTTGCCGTTCGGTATGGGCGAAGTCAGAGGGCTCAAGGCGCGAATGCATCTTTTTACTGTCCCAGGACAGATCGTATACGATTCCAGCCGAAAGCTAATTTTGAAGGGCCTAGATGGCGTTATTTTCGTTGCTGACAGCCAACTTGAGCGGATGGACGAAAATATAGAATCCATGAAGAATCTTGAACGAAATCTTGAACAGCAAGGCTATAGCCTCAAAGAGATTCCTCTGGTAATTCAGTACAACAAAAGAGACCTGCCAAATGTGGCAAGTCTTGCTGAATTGCGAACGGCGCTCAACAAGTACAACGCACCCGACTTCGAAGGTAACGCGGCCATTGGAAGAGGCGTTATGGAGTCTTTGTCGACCGTGAGCAAGCAAATCGTCACTGTCCTCAAAGGCGGAGAAGTTTGACTCTAAAAATTGAAACTCAGCGAACTGAAAATCCGAAGACGAAACCGGATCCGAAAACTTACGGTTTCGGCAAATTCTTTTCTGACCACATGTTCTGCGCCGACTACTCCAGCGGCAAATGGCATTCACATCGTGTAGTTCCTTATCAAAGTTTAAACTTAGATCCTGGTTCTGCAGTCCTTCATTACGGGCAAGCCATCTTCGAGGGAATGAAAGCATTCAAAGGCGAAGACAAAAAAGTTCGCTTATTCAGACCTGAGATGAACTGGAGACGTTTCGTTGCGAGCGCCGAGCGACTTTGCATGCAAGCGCCTGACAGCGAAACATTTCTCGAAGGCGTAAAAGCCATTGTTCGCGCAGATAGCGATTGGATTCCTGGGCAAGTTGGCCAATCTCTTTACCTACGTCCAACATTGATCGGCACCGAATCATTCTTGGGTGTTCGACCTGCTGAAAAATACTTGTACTACGTAGTCGCATCGCCCGTTGGTTCTTACTATGGCGACGATCTTGGCTCAGTGAAGATTTGGATCGAGCGCAGTTATTCGCGTGCAGCTCCAGGTGGAATCGGTAGCACAAAGGCCGGCGGCAACTATGCAGCTAGCCTGAAAGCCGCTGTGGAGGCGAAAAAGCGAGGTTACGCGCAAGTCATGTGGACAGATGCTTCACAGCATAAGCTGGTCGAAGAAGTCGGCACGATGAACGTGTTCTTCGTTGTCGGCGATAAAGTTCTCACGCCGAACTTAAGCGGAACCATTCTTCCAGGTGTGATGCGTGATTCAGCGATTCAAGTTTTAAAGAGCTTCGGCGTGACTGTCGAAGAGCGCCCGGTTGAGCTTCGCGAAATTCTCGAGGCGCAAAAAGCTGGAACACTCAAAGAAGTGTTCGGTACTGGAACGGCTGCGCAGATTTCTCCGGTGAGTGAATTGGGTTCCCCTGAGGAAGTTTACAAGGTCGGGAACGGCGAAGTCGGCCCGGTTTCCCAAAAACTCTATTCCTATTTCATGGATCTCAATTACGGTAGATCCAAAGATACTTTCGGCTGGCTCACTGAAGTCTAAATTCCGTGATATAAAGGTCGCATGTCGACAGCGAATCTAATTTCAGAAATAGCCGAACTTAAAGCGCAGCGTAATGCGTACATACTCGCGCACTACTACGAAGACGGTGATATTCAGGATATCGCCGATGCTGTTGGAGACTCACTCTTCCTTGCACAAAAAGGTCAGAGCACAAATCATCCGGTTGTCCTTCTTGCTGGCGTTGTTTTCATGGCAGAGAGTGTGAAGATCCTTTCGCCTGAGAAAACTGTTTTAGTGCCTGATCCCAACGCCGGCTGCTCACTCGTGGATCATTCTCCGTACGACAAATACTTAGCTTGGCGCAGGCAATATCCAGACGCGATTTGCGTTACTTACGTGAATTCCAGTGCTGCAGTGAAGTCCATTACCGATGTTTGTGTAACATCAAGTAATGCCGAGAAAATCATTAATGCGATTCCAAAAGATCGCAGAATTTTGTTTGGTCCCGATCGTAATTTAGGTCGATATCTTTCACAAAAGCTTGGTCGCGAGATGATCTTATGGCCAGGCGCATGCGAAGTTCACGTGCTGTTCTCGTCCCGCAAACTTTTCGAGCTCAAGCAGCAACATCCGATGGCGAAAGTTATTGCGCACCCGGAGTGCAGTGAAGCCGTGCTTACTTACGCCGACGTGATCGGATCCACTTCGCGTCTTCTTCAAGAAGTCGCGCAAAACAAATCGGTAACCGAGTTCATCGTTGCAACCGAACACGGTATTTTTCACCAGATGAAAAAGTCTCGGCCGGACGCAACGCTGATTCAGGCACCAACGGACCCAGCTTGCGCCTGCAACGAGTGCCCATACATGAAAATGAACACACTCGAAAAAATCAGAAATGCACTTCGCGATCTTAAACCGCGAGTTGAAATGGATGAAAAGCTTCTCGCAAAAGCGCGGACTTCTCTTGATCGCATGATGGCGATCACCGACGGGCACTCGGTTGACTGGCCAAAACAGTTCTTGGAATAGATCATTCTCAAACTTGAGAATATTTCTTCGGCTGGTTTATTTATTTTCCTCCGGAAAATTGCTGTCGATCTCTTAGTCAAAGTCGAAACTAGCGTGCATCACTCTGGGACACTCGAGGAATATTGCGGAGAATCTAACGGCTTTTCATCAAATCTACTCTCAAGATTTAGGTCCAGCTCATCCGATAGGTTAAAGGTAAGGGGAACACACATATGTCAGCAGAACGAAGAGTAGCACAGCGAGAGAACTTAGAGCCGCTGCAGATCAAAGGGTTCACGTCCCTCGGCCATCGCACGCTGATCGCTCGGGTTGGTAAGATAGTAGAAGCTTCAAAAACGGGCTTCTGTGTACACATCAACAGAAAAGACCTGTTACCAAAGCAATTCCGCGAAGCCTTGAGCTTGGCCGCCCTTGAAGGCGATCGAATCATACTAGTCGTAGATCAAATGGAACTTGAACTTTCAGGTACGGTGAAGCGCACCAACCGAAAAGGCAAAGACGTCTACGAAATCGGTATCGATTATTCAGAAGAAGCACCAGAATACTGGCGCGAATGTCTGATGGATCTTTTACCTCGCCCAGGCGAAATGGAAGATTAGTTTTGTCTAGACGTTTGTCGTAATAAAAAGCCAATACGTAACAATGCTCATTCCACATACCGAAGAGAACGTATGAGGTTTGTACTAGTGGTCATTGGAGCTTTGCTCGTAGTCTTTGCAGCGTTCGGTGATACTGCTGCTAGGTGCTCCAATGTTTCAATTGATTTAAAGCGGCTTGGACCGCCACGTAACCAAACTGATGTCGGTTGGTGTTTCGCATACGTGGCTGCCGATGTAGCTACTTACTACTCGGGAAAGAGCGTTTCGGCGCTCGATATCGCTGCCAACTATATTTCTAAAAATGAAATTACGGGATACTCTCCTCTGCAGCCGGGGCTATCCGGTGATCGCTCTCGATTCAGTTCGAAAGCCGGCGTCATCACCGGCGGATCCCTTGGGTCTGCTCTCCAGGGGGCAATTGATCGTGGTTTCTGTGATGAGTCTCAGATCCAATCACGAGACAGTCGCTTTTTTGATCTCCCTGGCACAACCGGGCCGCCACTAAGCACCCTCACGACTGCGATTTATAAACTTGATCAGGGTTATAGTAAGGCGGGCGGAACGTTATCTGAAAAAGATTGCGCTTCTGGTTTTTCTGCCCTCCGCACTCTTTTTCCAGGTGCAGATTTGTCAGCAATGGTCGCAATCCTTAAGCGCTATGACAACGATTTATCATGGCGTAAGCTGACAGACGAAGCTTGTATCGGAAAAAGAACCAAGCTTCAGAGTAATCCAATGGTATGGGTCAACAATGGCAATAGACCGTCTCAGCTTGCGGACATCGATCGTTTGTTGAACTCAAAAAATATAGCCGCAATCTCTTACGACTATGATCACTCTGTACATGAGGAAACCACACCTTGGTGGAAGCTTTGGTCTAAGCCGAAAAGAACTGGCCATGGATCGTCCGTCGTAGCACGCCGGTTTCAAAATGGACGATGCGAATACCTTATCCGAAATACCCATGGAGCAAACTGCGATCCTAGATTCACTAAGCAGCAGTGCTCCAAAGGTTATTTTTGGCTTGGCCGTGACACGTTAAAAAACCATCTCATTTCAGTAACGTTTCTTAAAAAAAGACCTTAATGCGCTTTATGGTTTATGCGCATGATTAAAATTAAAGTCCCTCGAAGCCCGGAAGTAATTTTTCGCTGATAAGCGCGAGTGAGTAATGGGCTGGTAAGAACCAGCTCAAGGCTTCTGCTAAACCTTTATGCTCTGACTCAGGCGGCATTCCCAAGCCTTCGAGTGAAAAACACAGATCGTAATTTTTCTGGTCGGTATTTGTATCGACACTCACCATTAAAACTTTTGGCGCGAACACACCTTGATCGAGCAAAAATTGTTTTAGAATGCCGCGAACGTATTTTGGAAGAAACGATTCGCTTGGTGGACCCGTCAAAACTTGTTGACCCGGTTTTAACTCAAAGGTTCCTTGTGCGCGAGTCGGAGCATCGCTCAAAAATTTTCCGGTCTCGCGAAAATTCCAAATCATTCCGTAGGTAAGAACAAAATCAGGCGTATTCTTTTGCGGATTCACCGCAAGGCCAATTCCCCGAGTTGCAAGCCAGCTCAAAACGTCGCGCGCCGATTCGTTTCCATTCGTTTGCACAAAAAGATACGGCCACTGATCTGGACCTGGTTTTGGATCCTGAAACAACAGCGTCACTTTCGCGTCGGGAAATGAGCTTAAAAATTTGCTTTCCCACTCGATATCGCGTTTCTCGATCGGAGTATCAAGCAGTGGGCTTAAAGTGTCGGTCATGCGAGTGAATAAATAAGGGCGAACAACTGGTCTGTCACTCTTAAAAAGCGCCATTCTTGGGGCAAGCCTTTGAAAAGAGTTCGCTATTTTGAAGCGGACCGGAATCGACAAGGTATGCAATATCAATAGCTTACAGCCTCGCTCGCGTAGGCACCTAGGTTGCTATTTTTCAGTCTCGGAGTAGGGAGTCCGTCTGCAAATGAAAGCGCTTTTCATAGCCATAGTTCTCATTGTAATTGCCTCGGCGGCGTATGCAGAGGTGCGAGAAGACGTACGCACAGATGTTCGACCCGAGATCGCGCCGATCGTTGTTCTAAATGGCGGCTCGAAGAATCCAATTGATAGTAATGAAATTCAGTTTGAACCCGATCCTACTCCCGCCCCAACGAAGGCTGATGAGAACGTTCTAACTGCTGCCGCAGATCCAAACTTAATCCGTACTGAAATTTCATCGACCCGGAAAATGGTTGAGGATGCACTTAAAGCTGGCGGCCCAAAGTTTATCTGTCGCGGTGTTGGTCCATTTTGGATTCTGAAAATTGGCGAGGAAAATGTTGAGTTCGACATCGTCGGAGAAAAGTTCCTACAGTTCTCAGCTCCCGCTTCTTCTTCTTCAGTGAACTCTGCCGCATCGGTAACGAACTTTACAGCGAAAGCCGGCAACGGCGCTGACATCAATGCACTCATTGTAGATTCGCAAGCAACCGGCGTTGCGTGCAGCGACGGAATGAGTGATCAACAATACAGCCACTCAGTCTTCATCAATCAAGGCGGCAAAATCTTTGACGGTTGCTGCTGGATGGAAAAATAATTTTCTATTTTAAACTATAGAATTCAACGCAAGGCTTTTCGCCAACTAGTATGTCGCGATAGCCTTTGTTTTTTGAGGCAACTGAATTCTTTGCCCACGGTGGGCGCATCTCTCCAAAAAATTCCGATTTAGGATAGAAGAAATTTGTAATCCCACGATATTTTTCTGGGATCGTAGGCGTGGAAACGATTTCCTTCGCCACCGCATGAGCTTTCTCGAAGAGGATGATCGCTGAAGGCTGCTGTGAGCTCTGATTCAAATAAATTTGTGCACGGTGTGGGCAGAGAAAAGCGGCAGCAAACGGGTTTGTAATTTTCCCGCTAAATCCGTCGATTGCTTTTTTTGCTGACGAAAACGAAGTGCGAAATTGCCCGCGCGCAAAAACGGTATCGAAGAGCGCATCGCTGCCACTCGATTTTTTGACCCGATTAACAATTCCCCAGCCGATACTCGTAAACAACGCCTCTGTAGAGCTCGCGTTGCAGAGTCCCCGCCAATATCCAGACGAGAGCGCCTCTGAAAAAATCAAGCGTGCGAGAACCTCGGAATCCGAGAGCTTTGCTTTCTCAGCTTCGCTGCGCGCATGCGCCTCTTCGCTGCCCGCACTAGCCGAGCCGGGCACGCAGCCACCCAATTCCGTTAGCGCCGCTTGTGAGACCGATACAGAGATTAAAACAGCAAATGCGATGAGGAGCTTTTCCAGTGGTTTAGTCATGCGAGTAAGCATACGCCAGTGTCTCATCTTGAGTCACCCGGCCTAGACCATAACTGCATGCGATTGATAACGCCCGCCAAAGCCTTATACGCACCAAATCGAGATAGCGAACCTAACTCCTAGAAATCACTTGAGGCGTTTTGGGCGAAGGTATGGCGATGCGATTGCATATTGTATTCGTATGGGGTTGAGAAAATCATTTACCTATTTTATCGGGGCGGCGTTCGTTTTCTCGCTGCTATTTTCTATTCCCGCGTCAGCACAATATCGTTCAAGCGAAGTTAAAAGAAGTTCTGGGTGGTTTAGCAACTGGCGCTGGCCATGGGAACCTAGGCACCAGCCAGTGAATAATAGTGTGTTGATGAATCCAGGCTATGATCATCCGCCAATCAATGGTCCGCGAATGAACATCAATCCTGCACAATTCCACGGGCTATCTAGTGCACTCACTCAATACGCAAATCAACCTCGCAACACACGTCCTCAGCCGCCGCAACAACAACTATCGGTTGTCCAGCGTGCTTACGATACGGTTAGTGACGGGCTTAATTTCGGCGTGAACTCCATAACGAATGGGTTTTTGCAAATCCCAGGCGTCGCGTACATCAGAGATCTGGCAAACTGGGCCTACAATTGGACAACAGAGTCTTGGAATAACCTTATTGGTAAGAGTCGGAATGCCGTACACTCAAGACGCGGAGCTGGATGCCAAGCCATTGCTGGTAGCTATCGTTCTGAAACCGGCTCATTGGGCTGCTGCAAAGCTTCGGTAAATGATTTCTTAGTGAGTAGTGGAATCTTGAAGCAACGGATTCCAGGTCTGCACGCTAAAGAATCGGCACCGTACTTGCGGAATCTAAAAAACCGGTACGGCCAGCCGCTTTTTAAAGAAGTAACTGCGGACGCCGGTAGAGACCCGAGAAAAGCGCCTTTGGGCAGCATCGTGGTGTATGACAACACGAAACCGATTACAAACGACGATCGTAGAAGAGGTAGGACGGCGCGCTCAGGCCACATCGAAGTGCGTACAGGTCTCACCGAGTGGACTAGCGACATGTATGCCGACTCACCGATCTGCGAAAAAATTGTCCATCGCCCGGTTCTTGGAATTTTTGTTCGCACGAAGGCAGAGGAAATATGAGTTTCAAACATATCATTCCTCTTTTACTTTTAGTTTTCTCGGTCCAGGCTACCGCTGCGGCATCGAAGGATTGCAGTGGTTGCGATGAACTTTCAAAGATTGAAAAGCAAGTCGGCGAAAGTGAAAAAACTGATTCAAAGGCGCTCAATCAGGCACAACTGAAAGCAACCTCAGCGATTGAAAAGATGACGATGAAAACTAAAAAGTTAACTGCAGCACAGATTCTAGCGATTGCAAAAATCGCTCGCCTCACAGTTCCTTCTGATCCGGCCTACTCTTTTTACGTTAACAACCTCGATGTTTTCGAAGTGAACAAAGCACAATTTCACAAAGCGTTCGCAACGTTTTCTAAAGAAGAAGCAAAACACTTAAGCCAATCGCTTGAGATCGCAATTAAGTCAGACCAATCTCCCCAGGACAGCGACTAGCCAAATTTTCGCTCGACACCTGTAAACATCTTCAACAAATTACCCTCCCAGTAAATCATCTAACTCATTGAATCTATGCAATTTCGCTAATTCATGCCCGCGTGGCCATACCCTTGCACTAATACCCTCCTATGAGGCTCAAACGCGTCACCATTCCAACAGCTTTCTTATTGCTCGCAATAGCGATGCAGGCGTCGTGTGTTGACCAGCGTGTTGATCGCTCGCACCTCTCGCTCTCTAGCGAAGCTAAGGAAGTATCAACGAAGCCTCTCATCACCAACCATCTGGACTACTCGCAGCCGTACCTTATGAAGGATTGGCTCGCGATCGATTCAGAAAATAACGAACTTCTCAACGATGAACTCTTGAACCCTATTTCATCTGACCGTGCATCCAGCGAAGCGGTTGATAAGATTTTAGTGAACGCCGAGTATTTGCAGTTGATTACGAACCACATGCTACTTGATGTCGCTCCCACATTAGATTCAAATACCGAGACGTTTTCGCAACCTACGGCCCAATCCGGATTTGTATATACAGATTCTCCTTGGACGGTTTCAACTGCGTTTGCACCAACTCCGCTTTTGCCAACGGTAACTGCCGCATCGAAATCTTCGGAAGTCCGAAGAGCCAACACTCAAAATTATGTAGTCACACCGCCTGCGCCAAGCGTTCCGCGATTCACAGAGGCACAACTTCGCGCCCAGCGCGCAGCTGCAAACAAGAACTATGTCATGCAGGCCAATGCTCGCATCGATGCTGGGCGTGAAGCCCGCGAAGCGCGCGCTCAGCGTTCAGCTCCGCCGGTTGATGAGAGACCAGTTTCGAATGTAACTCTCCATGAGTATAGTGCAGCCGAGAATGCTTATGGAACTGTGTCCGATGTCGGCTCAAACGTTTACGGCATGTCTAACAAAGCTTTCGCCGATTTCAAACGGCGCGTAGGAATTGAAACGACAAAAACTAGATGTAGTACTCAAGGCAGAAACAGACGAGTCTGCAGAAGCGGAAACGTTTCGAAGCAAAAATGTAAAGAAGCGGTGAATGACATTCTTGTTAAACAAGGGCTTCTAAAAAAGCGAATTCCAGGCATCTCAGCTTGGATGTCGCATCCATGGCTGGAAACCCATGGCTTCGATAATATCATTAAGCAAGTGCGCTCTTCCGGCCGAGCTCCAATCGGTGCTGTGTTGGTCTATAAAGACATCGATACCCGAAAGAATAGATCGGAACGTCACGGACATATTGAAATCCGAATGGGCGCAAATAAATACTGCAGTGATTTCTGCGCAACCCGTCCAATTGATAAATCGAACAGCAAGCGAGTTTTAGTAGCGGTTTACGTTCCAGACAAATGGAATAAAAAACGATGAAAACAATTTTGATTATCGCACTTCAGTTTCTATTTCTTAACTCAGGGCTCGCGGCCGATCTCTGTAGCGGCTGTGATCAATTGAAGAATGTTGAAGTTCAGCTCCGTGCTAAAAATAAACCTTCGGATTATTACAATTCGTTACAACTGAAGGCATCTGAGATCATCGCGA
>JANOUF010000294.1:0-5498 GCA_031416685.1 Bdellovibrionales bacterium | reverse complement strand
CTGCGATTTGCAGATGAACGCTGTTTTCAGTTTCAGTTGTAAGTCCACCTGCGATGACGACGGACTTGCCGCGGTTTTCCCAGAGGTCTTTTGCGATTTTAGCAAACGCCTCTGATGGCACGTTCAAACGAGTGGCAATGTCTTTGTAGTTTTCCACTGTCTTCGCGACCTTCACACCAGGCATTTGGGCCATCAACCCGAGCACGACATCGAGCTGTTGTGATGGGCGAATACGAATTCGCTCGTCTGCATTTAAACCAGTTAAGGTCATTGTCGATTCAAATGAAACGAGCTTCACCATGTCGGCACCCGGTTTACGAACCTGGGCCCATTGGCGATTGAATTCCGTTGGCGACAAGTAGCCACCGAGGAAATCCGCATCGATTGAAACAACAAACTTCGCGCGATCGAAACGGTAGCGTGGAACTTTCGCTGTTCCGTAAGAAAGTCGAGCTGCCTCACGAACACTCTCGAGATTCATAGAATCCCAAGTCACAGTGCGTGCGCCAAAACTTCCAGAGAAATCTTGAATCACAGCTTGTGAGCTCGGGCTTGGATTGCTGCCATTCAATATGACAACACTTCCCTTTGCTAGCTGCTCAAGTACGGCCTTGTCGGCTTCTTCCCATTTCGCGTTGATCGTTTCTCTATTCGTACGAGTTTTATTAACTAAGTTGCGGACCGGGCCCTTTAGGCGATCCGGATCGTAAAGCATCATGAGAGCCGCTTGTGCGCGAGCACTCAAACGGCCTGTGTTGAGCGGATGTTCAGGATTGCCTTCGACTTTTGTTGGGCGACCTTCGCGAGTTTCAACAACGAGGCCGAAACCTTCTGTGCCATCGAACCAGCTTGAAGCGTAAAAGTTGGGAACACCTGGAATCACTTCCTTCGGCGCTTTCGCGTATGGAATGATCGTTTGTGCAGGGCGTGTACATCCCGTCGCTGAAGCGAGCGCAATCGATGCGCCCATCAATTTTAAGAATTCGCGACGGGCTAAGCCGTCTTGTCCGTCGCCAGTTTGAAGTGGTGACGTCAAAAATTCGTTTTCAGCAAGCTTTCGAAAGGCTGGATCGTCAGAGTAATCTTCAAGTCCGAGCCAGAATTCGTCTTTAGTTGTACCGTTTTTCATCGTGGTCGCAGCTCCGTCAAACGCTATAAAAAAATACTTGAATCAATAGTGACAAGTGGAACAAGAAACAGGTGCCTGGTGCGCTGGATCGCGATGGCAATCCACACACCAACCCATCGAGAGCGACGAGTGCTGATAAAGCACATCCATCGTTTCAACAGGGCCGTGACACTTGTGACACGCCTGTGGCGCGCCAAATTTTTGTACGTGACGTTTGTGATTGAACTTAACGAAGTCCGGAAGCAAATGGACGTTTTGCCATTTCACTGGTTCGTTATTGTTATACGCCTGGGTAATTTTCTGAATGTGCGGACTGTCGGTTGCGACAACCAAGTGACAGTTCATGCAAATATTTAAACTGGGAACGTTCGAAGCAACGGAACGCTCTGCCGCTGAGTGACAGTACAGACATTGGATCTGATACGTACCCGCGTGAAGTTTATGTGAGAACGGAATCGGCTGCTCAGGCGCATATCCCCGATTGTATCCGTTCGAGCCCCACTCACAGCCCGACATCATCATTAATGTGACGACAGCCGCAGCTCCCAAAACCAGCTGGGAGAATCGCTTCATGTGAACCCCTGTTGATGATTTCTATTTAGCCATTAATCGATAAAACAGAATGATGCGGTTGGGAACGACTTTTTGAAAGGAAATTGAAAAAGGCTCGCACCTAATGGATCAACAAGATCGAAGAGTTGCGAACCGGCCTGCTTAATTCGAAGTCACTTGCTTGCTGCGCGCCATTTTGATGTAGGCAACATAGGCAACGAAGATCAGTTGCGCGATCACAAATGCAGTCACGTATTCAACACCACCCGCACCGAAGCCGTAGGAGTGCAAACCCGCTCCTAGCACGAAGTTCACGCCGTACCAGCACATCATAACGAGACAACTTGCGACTACACTCCCTGCAAGCATGCCGAAGTTTTGCACCCATCCCGTTAAGCGAGCATGTAAAAGTGCTATATAACCGAGCAGCGCGATGAGCGCCCAAGTTTCCTTTGGATCCCATCCCCAGAACCTGCCCCAAGAATAGTCAGCCCAAATTCCACCCAAAATGATTCCCGGCGCCAAAAGCACAACACCGATTTGGACTGCGCGATACGAGGCCTGAGTTATCGATCGAACCCGTTCAGCGTTTACTGAATCACCTTTTAGAATCATGACGAGACCGATCAGCCCCAAACACCAAGCCAAGAAAAAGGCCGCGTAGCTAATAGTGATCATCAAAACGTGAATCGTCAGCCAAAGCGTTGAACGAAGCACAGGTTCAAGCGGCTGAAGAGAGCGATCTAAGATTACTGGCGCACTGTCGGCCGTGAGCAAACATAACGTGCCGACAATCGTTCCAGCTAAAAGGACATAGTAACGCCTATTAATTGCCTCAAGAATAAATGCAAACAGAACTGCTCCGAAGCTCACCCACACGACTGTTTCATACATATTCGAAACTGGTGGTCGACCAGTCAGGTAACTGCGAATAGCGAAGCCATAAATAGTGAGAAGAAAGCCGCCGATCGCGAGTCCCCATGCACCACGATACATTTTCGAACTCGCTGAATACCAAGCAAACGACACTGCAATCGCTGACAGTAAATACAAAACCCACGCCCACATAAACGGATGAACGTGACGATAGTGAACCTCAAGGCGGAGATCGGAATCGACCGCATAAAGTGCGGGATTTTCCGCGCGAGCAAGAGCGATGAACTGCTCCGTCGCTGTTTTTAAAGCTTCGCCGTTTTTCTTTATTTCCTCAGGAGAAACTGCAGGCAGAGAGGCGTCCTTTTTATCCTGTTGTTTTTCTTGTGGAAGCGCCGATATAAAAGTTCGGCTCAGCTCTACGAACTTCTCGCGAAGTCCGCCTTGAAGTGAACCGACAGGTATCCAAGCATCACCCTCTTTTGGTGGGACAACTCGTGGCATTTGCGCTGTACGAACAGCATCGTAAGTGCCGAGCTGATTTTCGAGTCTTTGCACGGCTTGAAAATACGGATCGAGCTTTTCTTTGGCTTCACGTCTGGTTGCGAGTTCTTGGAAGACAAGAGAGATGCGTGAATTCGTAAAGATGTCGCTCGGAGAAAAATGTTTTTCAGTCACTTTTAGATTAAGCGCCTCTTTAAGTCCTTTGTGGTCGATCGTGATGAATTGCTTTTGATCCCAGAGTTGCGGAACCAAAAGCCAAGTCATGACGATCTCAACAGCGGGGCGACCTTCAAATGTTTGTTTGCCCCAGATGAGCTGTAACGTTTCTCTCGCAAAGGTATCAAACGGCTTTACGCGTCCTTGATCTTGCACCGGCAAATACTCCAGTGGATCTGTACTTCGCGCATTCGCGCTAAGCGAGATGCCCAAGGATAAGACGACAGATAAGACAAGAACGAGACTGGTCAGAAATGATTTCATGTTGTTGCCTCAGCGGATTTTTTTCCGTATCGCCGCTTGAAATAGAACAGATGAATCGTGCCCATGCATATAATGAGAGAACCGAGATATTTAACCCATCGACCTGGATCGAAGTTTACCGATAGTACGCTTGCGGTCGGCTTTCCAGTCTTTGGGTCTTCTTGAAACGATGCCTGATAAAACGTGAAGCCCTGGTGATAGAGCGGCTCATTCATTGAAATCAAAACTTCTCCGCGGCCAGGGACCTCGACCAAGCTTTGATAAGTCGCCGCTTTATTCGTGCCTTGATAGCGTCCAACTTCAAACTTTTTGAGACGCATTTCAAAACCCGGGTCTTGAAACACTTTGGAAAGATCAATTCTTTTATTTCCGTAACTCACTAGATAGACGGCTTGATCAGTGAAAAATTTGAGAACGGAATCGAGACCCATCCATCGTTCGTTTCCGTTAAAGCGAATGCGAATTGCAGCTTGAGTGAGCGGCGTTGGCTTTTCGCGCTTATGAAACAAAACTTCTTCTTTTGCGTTCGGCATGTATTTCAGAATCCGCATGACGAGACCCATCCAGCCAGTCTCGATTGTATCGCCGGCTTTTACTTTTCCCTTACGCGGAGCCACACCTGCCGGGCTTCGGCTACTATAGATTGAATAGTTCAGCGACTCGCCATCGGGTTCAGGTCGCAACACGACAACGTTCTGCCCTACGGCATCGTAGTCTTTACTCGTTAAAACAATCTTTGCAGGTCCGAGATCTTGTACAGCCTCACGACCCTCTGCGGTTTGAATGACCCACTCTGTGACATTCACATTTGGGTTTTGCATTTGAAAACGAACCGCTGGTCCGTCGGTTTTCGTTTCGCTTGCGATGATTTTTTCTTCGCGCATGGAATACGGCTGGTATTCAAAAATCTCAAGCTGATGCCCACCCGCTTGAATTTTCAAACCATCCTTCGGAAGTGGATGAAGTAAAAAATCATGCTCGCCACTGTAGAGGTTCGTATATCCGCCATCGCCAAGAGACGCATACACATTGATTTCGGGCTCGGTGATGACGATGTTACGGCTTGTCTCACCGATTTGAAAAATCATGGAACCATCAACGCCGTATTTTTGCGTAATCCACGATCCAAAAAGCAAAATAAGAATACCGATGTGCGCGAGCACGAAACCAGTGTGCTTTTTCTGCCAAGGCCAACGATCGATCATGACCGAGATCAAGCTTGTGCAAAGCACTCCGAAAACGGTGTACATCGCCCACGATTTATAGACGAGTTTATGGGCACGTTCCATGTCGTATTGCGCTTCAACGATGGTTCCGTATGCGATCAAGGCGCCAAGACCAAGAACGATCACCACCGCAAGCTTTACGTTTGCGAAAAAACGAATGAATCGGTTGCTTTTCACGAGTTCGAGAATAGGGCTAAAGCGAAGGCAGGTCAGTTAAAATCTTGCGAAGTGCGGATTCAATCGCTTGACTTAGCTTTGCGGCTTTTTCCGGCAGGATTTTTTTGGTTTTTTCATCCATGTAGAGGGCTCGGTTCAATTCTACTTGAATCGCCTCTTGTCCGCGACCCGGGTCGCCATAGGTTTCGCTGACTCTGCCCCCGAAGTACGGCCAGTTATGAGCAATCGAAAGGCCCGCATCTTTGTACGCAGTAATAACCAAATTTAGGTAATCCTTTGAGCAACTTTTTCCGTGGCAATCGCTTATGACCGCATCGGCTCTTGTCTCTCCCGGGTCTCGATGCTCTTTTGTGCCGACGGACGGCATGCTGTGCGCATCCAGATGAAAAATTCGATTCAACCCTTTGCTTTTATAGTTTTGATATTGATCGCGAACGTTTTTGTGAAAAGGCTCGAAGTAGAGTTCCACCAATTTATTGTGTAGTTCTTGGGTCATCGGTTTCGGCATTAACTTGTCACCGCCGGTCGTAATTGACCAGTGAAGGCCACGTGGAAAT
>JANOUF010000293.1:0-14752 GCA_031416685.1 Bdellovibrionales bacterium | reverse complement strand
AGGCACCTCGACCTAAGATTGAGGTGCTTAAGATTAAAATCGGAACCCGCTTTAGAGATACCCACGATGAATACCGATTTGGCGAACGACAGCCCCTGAGAGCGATCCGCCATTTTTGAGAACGCCGAAGTCGTTGAAGTCGCAGAGCTGTCTTGTTGAATTGAGTGCCTTCACTGCAGTTCCAACTTCGTTCACCGTAACTTGTGGCACTTTCTTCGGGAAGCCTTCATCTCTTGGTAAGCTGCCATACTTTGTATGATGTTTATTGAGTGCAGCAGTCAGCGCTTTCAGACCTGGGCCAGCAACAGCTCGTTCAGCTTCATCAGCGACCATCAAGATCTTTGCGATATCTGCTCGGTCGCCGTTCGCCATCGCTGCTCCGAGTCCTGCACCCACTGGAACTAAAACTAAGCTTCCGCCAGCCATGCAGCCTAAGTAGCCTGGGCCTGTCCAAATGCAAATTGCATTAGCCGCCATGCCTGCCATCATTGCGCCCTGCAAGGCTCCGCCTTTTACCGTCGACATTTCCGCAAGCTTATTTTGTAAGAAGGGACGGCAGTCGCCTGCTTTGTTCGCGGCTTCCGCGTTAGCGATGAAGTTCATAGCGATGAACGCAATAACAAGTGCGCGTTTCATATTGGTCTCCGATTCAAAGTATTGCCTAAAGGACGAAAGGCACTCTGCAAGCTTGGTACCGACGGGAGAACCAATCAGAAACATTTAACGTGTCTAAGGAAGCTACAGTGACACAAAACGCAGAAAAAAACCCAAGCGCATTGCTTGGGTTTTTTAGAAAGATGAGTTGAGACAAGGGTAATTAATTAAGAGTGGTTACTTCAGTAACTGTGTATCCAGCTTCTTTGATCTTCGCAGTAACGAGAGCTTTCACATCAGCAGTCGTTCCTTTTTTGATAACGAGAAAAGCCTTCTGACCAGAAACATCGACTTGTACTGAATTCGCTTCAAGTCCTGGCATTGTCGAAAGAGCCTTCGTGAGTTTTTCAGCGCATGCACCGCACGTCATACCTGTGATGTTCACTTGATAACCAGTGCCACCCGTTGTCGCCGCAGTTGTGCGAGTGAGTGTTTCTGCGGCTGGAGTTGTTGCGGCAGATTTTGCTTTTTCAGTTAAAGGGCAACCTTTGCAACCAGCTGCACACTTGCAGTTCTCTGGAGTGCAGCCTTTTTCTTTGCACTCTGCGCACGCGCTCGTGTCGCATTTTGCAGCTTTGCCTTTTGTCGCGTGCTTGTCTGCGCACGTTTTCATGTCGCATTTATGTTTACCGCACGCTTTGTGATCGCAATCTTTTGAGTCGCAAGACTTTCCAGCTTCAGCGCAGGCTTTCTTGCAATCGTCAGAACAACCTTCGTGTGCGAGCGACATTTGGAAAGAAAACATGAGAAGGAGAGCAGGGATGAGTGTGAAGATTTTCATAAACTACCTCTTGGATCTGCATAGTGCAGTCCAGGTTGAGCGTTAATAAGCTATTGAATTGATTATGATTCTAAGCAGCCACCATGGTGAAATGGAAGCCCTAAGTTTCAGCAACCGCAATTTCCATAGGTTTTCGATTTCCATCTTGAATTTCGCGCATATAGCCGCTATTTTCTCGACTCTTTCGAACAAGAAACTATTGCTCATGCGGGGTGGTAGTTAAGTTGGTTATAACGCCGCCCTGTCACGGCGGAGGCCGCGGGTTCGAGTCCCGTCCACCCCGCCAATTAAAATATCTAGTAAAATCAATAACTTACGATGATCGTGACGAAAGAGTTTTGAAAGTCTTCAGATGAAATTTTGCCAGCCACTCGCAAAACAATAATCACTTCGAAGAGTTAAACTAGTTTCATTTTTGTCTTTTTGATTCGGGTGAAAAATGGGTGCCCATTTTATTTAGACGAAAACTTTCCTCCGTGACGAAGCGATAAAAAATTTCAGTCGAGTCATTTGGAGGGATTCAAAACTTTTGGTCAATAGTAACATCGCGCGTGTCGAACTCTTTTGAGTAATGACCGACCGCTTATTTCACTTATACTGAATATATGAAACCGACGACTCACGATTCATCAACTATTTACGATGACGCTCAGATTTACGATTTAATTCATGTCCCTGATAAAAGGCTCGATGAGGCCTTCTATAGATCATTAGCGCAACCAACTCAGGATATACTTGAAATTGCCTGCGGCTCAGGCCGACTGACAATTCCATTGGCTCAGTCAGGCTTAAAGATCACGGGTCTCGACTTGTCGGAGTCGATGTTGGCGGAGGGAAGAAAAAAGGCAGAAACTCTCGGTGTTAAGATTGAATGGATCCACGGCAATGCGTGTGCCTTCGATCTAAATAGAAAATTTCAGCTTATATTCATGCCATGCAATTCACTTCAACATCTTCACGCGAGTGAAGATGTTCGGATGATGCTTGATTCGGTAAGGAAGCACCTTCTTCCTGGCGGAACTTTTGCCTGCGATGTTTTTAAGCCGGATTTGAAGATTCTGGGGCGTGATCCTCAATCCCAGTTTCATGTTCTGAATTACAAAGGCATCGACGGTGCACAGGTGTCGCTTGACGAGCGCACACGATATGATGACATTTCTCAAGTTGCTCACATCGAGTGGCTACATCATGATATCCATGGTGCCTTGTTAAAACGCAATACTCTTCAAATGCGTCAATTTTTTCCTCAGGAAATTCGCCAGCTATTTCACAGCGCGGGATTTCAAATTCGAGAAATATACGGAAATTGGCAAATGGAGCCGATGTCATCGAAGAACTTCAAACAAATTATCGTGGCCGAACCAAGTCGATAGCTCAACTCATCGTGGGTCATCTTCTTGAGCGTGTTTAAGCGGTTCTCTTTTTCCAATCGGTATGCGGCTTCAAACCCTCTTCCTTGCAGTAGCGTAAGAATTGATTCATCAAGGTTTGATATGGAACGCCCTCTTGCTCGCTGAGCGATTTAAAATATTCGATGATGTCTTGATCGAAGCGAACAGTAACCGGCTTTTTTAGCAGCTTGGTGTATGGATTGGTTTTCCATTTCATTTTTTTCAAGTCATAGTTTTTCTTCATAAACCATCCTCGTATTGTTTGCGCTCAGAGCGATTTGCTTTTCTGGCGCTGATAATTCTTATCGTTTCGTCGGCTTCTCGAAAGCAGTGCACAACCAGAAGTAAGTTATGCAAAGAACTATGGCCGATTGCTAGAAATCTGGCTTCGGATTTTGAGTGATCTGGATCCGCAGCCACTTTGGTCAATGGATCGAAAAAGACGGTCTGCGCTTCTTCGAACGAAACGCCATGTTTTTGTTTATTCGTAGCGCTCTTCTTTTCATCCCACTCAAACTGCATAATTCATTGTACATACTTTATATGTACTGTCAAGTCGACAGCTTATGGCTTATAAGTCGTCGTATCATTTCGGGGTGCCATCGTATCCCGCGATTTTTTGTGGGCACGCCAACAGCGCTTAGAAATTCGCAGACTTTTCTATAACTCAAACCACCTTCAACCATCTTTTTAACTGCGGCGATGACTCTTTGCTCGCCTAAGTGGGGTGTCATCAGTCCATTAGACATGCGGTAGCCGTAGGGGACTTGAGCTGGTCTTAATCCAGGCTTGCCTTGAGATTTAGGCTTGATGCCAAACTGAATTAAAGAGCTTCTGACTGTAGCTCTGGAGGAAAGTATTTCCCGCGCAATTTGGGCAATTGAGCGGCCTTCGAGGATGTATTTTTGGTGGAGGAAAGCTTTGTCTTTCCAAATTCTAGAATAGATAAACTCAATCTCATCAAGGAGATAGCTTGATTCAGGGTCTTGGAGGAAAGAGTTTCGTCCCGCAGTTAAATGCCCCGCCATTTATTCCTGACCAATTTCAGTACCCACAAAAAGTTGAGCTGCACTTTAGAGTTAGCGGGATCTTCCCCACTAACAGGGGCAGTGTAACTTTCGTTAGGTTCTAAAACTCATCCGCAAAGTACTCTTACACGTAATCGGTAGTTCTCAAATTTTCTAAAGCCAAAAGCTCGTCTTGAGATCATTTCCATCTTGTTGTGAAGCCCTTCAGTGATGCCGTTTGTTTTTGAGAAGCGGAACATTCTTGCGATCTCCTCTTTCCAGTTTTCAAGTGTCTGCCCAAGAATTTGTAAATGCCTAAAACCTATTTTTTTAAGTTCTTCGATCAACCAAACGTACTCAGGTAAAATTCTTCGACAGTCTTTTTGGTTAAGTCCTTTCATGCGAAGAAGACGGGATCTTCCCCTTTAACAGGGGCAGTGTAACTTTCGCTAGGTTCTAAAACTCATCCGTCATCGTCCCTCAGCAGGCTGCGCGACCATCACGAGTATAACTGTGAACTATGTGCCAGGACGGAGACATCCTGAGATGGCAGTTTTGCTTCTTCGGGACATTTAAATTACACACCACACACAAACTATTGATTTCAAAAGAAATTCATGACACCGCTAATCTCGAATTGAGGTTTAAATGTCAAAGGAGTCCGACGAGATTTTTACGCCTGATTCCCTATCTGAAAACTTAGGTCGGTCCGATGCTGCCGCTCTTCTTTTTCGATTCAAAGAAAATATTCTTCAAACATGGGAAGCGCAATGCCGTGAGAAAGTGCTTGCAGCTAAACTTCAAAGTCGGCCAGCCCTACTAAATGAGATTCCAAAATTCATAGATCAACTGGTTTTAACCATAAGCCCTGAATTCAAAACCGACTTCGAAGCAAATTCCAAAGTTGCTCGTGATCATGCCGAACAGCGGTCAGATTTGATTACCTACACTCTCGATCAAGTTATTTATGAGTATCAAATACTTAGAACCACTTTAATAGAGTCATTAGAAGTTGAAGCTCTTTTGACGACTGAGGTCCGCAAACTTATTCACGAATTCATGGATCAAGGTATTCGAAAAGCCGCTGCCAGGTACGCCAAGATCGAAAAGCAAATCGCCGAGGACGATAGTGCAAAGCTTTCGGCCGTATTTGCGCAGTCTCCAGCCGCTATGACCGTGTTCGAAGGACCTGATCATATTTTTGCGATGGCAAACCCGGCCTATCTGTCTCAGTTTTTTGGAGGACGACAGGATCTTATAGGTAAATCGGTTCGAGTAGCTGTTCCTGAAGCAGTCGAGCAGGGTTTTAAAAAATTATTGGATCATGTTTATCAAACCGGAGAAACCTACATCGGCACTGAAATGCCAATCGACCTTCTTCAACCGGATGGAAAAATTAAAAAGTTTCACCTTAATTTGGTTTATCAGCCCTTTCGTGATGCCTCAGGGAAAATAACCGGAATTGTGGCTGTAATAACCGATGTAACTGATCAGGTTAGCTCACGAACAAAATTACAAGAAGCCGACGCTCTTCTTTTAAAAAATCAAGAACTGCTTTCCAGCACAGTTCGAGTTGCCAAAGTTGGATTTTACGATTGGGATATTCAAAAAAATTCAATCACCTTCAGTGATCAGTTGCAGAATGACTGGGGGGTAAAATGGAATAGTTCTTTTCAAGAATTATTCGACAGAGTTCACCCCGACGATCGGGAAAAGACCAGACAGCTGATTGAAAAATCCATGAGCGATCGATCTCCATACTTTGCCGAGTACCGCGTGGTTCGACCCGATGGTCGGACAAACTGGATTGAGGCTCAAGGAATTATAGATTACTCCACCGAGGGCACTCCGATTCGTTTTCACGGAACTTCAATCGATATTTCAGCGCGTAAGGCGACACAATTCCAACTTGAATTTGAGACTCATAAGCTTGAAACCATTTTCAAAGAATCACCAGCTTCAATGGCCTTAATGCGCGGCCCTGAACTTATTTTCGAAATAGTAAATCCTCAATATCAAGCGAGCTTTACAGATCGCAAACTTGTTGGGTTACCTTTTCTCAAAGCCTGCCCGGAGTTCGTTGGAATGCCTTTTGTCGAATCGCTGAACCATGTATTTCAGACTGGCGAACCTTATATCGTGGTGGAGGAATGCGTCAGTTTCAGACCACAGGAAGATGGTCCACTCGAAGACAGATATTTTGATTTCTCTTATCACCGGATCGACGACGCCAATGGTAAGCCGTATGGCGTTTACAATCACGCAGTCGATGTTACTGACCGAGTTTTATCAAGGAAGCAGCTCGAGCGACAGCGACGGCAGTTGGAGGAGAGCGAACTTCGTGCTCGTAAAAACGAACGCGAAGTTACTAATGAGCGCGACAATCTAGTGAGAATTCTCGAAGCAAATCCCAGCCCGAACGTTCTGTGGCGTGGAGAGGAGCTCATTTACGAAAGAGTAAGTCCTGCGTACCAAGCTTTGACGCCTGGTAAACAACTCATCGGCTTACCAATTCACAAAGCCATGCCTGAACCAGAATACGAGCACTTTTTCGAAATCATAAGAGGCGTGTTCCGGACCGGCGAGCCCGTCACTATGAAAGAGCAGCTGGTTTGGTTCGATATAGACGGCACTGGTATGAAGGAGCGCTACTACACGCTCTCGTTTTTCCAAGTTAAAGATGCTGATGGACAACCTTACGGAGTTTATCAGCAGGCAGTTGATAACACGGAGCAAATTTTAATTCGAAAACAATTGGAAGCAGCTAAGTCGGAAGCTGAACGCGCAAATCAATTAAAATCATCGTTCCTTGCTAATATGTCGCATGAGATTCGAACTCCGCTTGGTGCGATTTTAGGTTTCAGTAGTTTACTCAAGGACAGAACTTTAGAACTCAAAGAAAAAGACAGGTACGTTGATACAATCATTCGCAACGGGACCGCTCTTACTAAAATCATCGACGACATTTTGGATCTAGCGAAGGTTGAAGCTGGAAAACTCGATATCGAGGAAATCCCATTCTCCCTTTACAAATTAGCGACCGAAGCAGTCGATCTCTTTAAAGATAAGACAAAGGAGAAGGATATCTATCTTTTGTTAACCATTGACGACTCCGTACCTTCGCAAATTTGTTCTGATCCCACTCGACTAAGGCAAATCTTCGTCAATCTCATCGGAAATGCGGTGAAATTTACTGATAAGGGTGGAATTCGAGTGAGCGTTCGCGCGGCCGCAGCCGATGGGAACAAAATCAAAATCATGGTTGATGTGAAAGACACTGGTATCGGCTTAACTGAGGAGCAAACAGAAAATCTCTTCACTCCCTTTAATCAAGCTGACAACAGCATGACTCGAAAATTTGGCGGTACCGGCCTCGGTCTTGCGCTCTCACAGCGGCTGTCTCACGCCCTTGCAGGTGAGATTTCTATCTCTGAAACTCGAGCTAGCGCAGGCTCGACTTTCACGCTCACTTTCGAAGCCGCTCTCGCGAATCACATGACAAAAGGAGACGCAAAAATCGACAGCGTGGACGATCTAAATACGGTTTCGCTAGATGGATTGCGAGTGTTAGTTATAGATGATTCGCAAGACAATTTATTCTTAGTCGAGCGATTACTCACGAAGAATGGAGCAACGGTCGAGACAGCGCGAGATGGTGATGAGGGCGTCAATAAGGCGATGTCAGGGGCATTTGATGTTGTACTGATGGACATTCAAATGCCGAAGCTCGACGGCTACCAGGCGAAACAGGTGCTCGACAGAAGTGACTATCAAAAGCCGATCATCGCATTAACCGCACATGCTATGTCTGATGAGCGCATCAAGACTAAGGCTGCCGGATTTGCTGGACACCTCACCAAGCCCTTAAACGGTCCGGAGTTACTAAACACTTTGGCGACTTTTAAGTAACGAAAATTGAAAATGGAGGTGGCGGCTTGATTCTCACCAACATAAACAGCTTTGCAAACTGTCCCCTAAATGTTCGGGTACACCACCTTAAATACTATCTGCTCGATCGTTGTTTACGCGCGCTCTGTTGCACTTGCTTTCATGAACAAAGTTTTCCAAGTGATCGACAACTCTAAATTATTCAGTGAGACCAAAAACTTAGCTTTTGCGAAAAATCAGTCCCGTCCACCTCGCCATTTTTCGAATCCACTTTCAGCCAAAATTTTGAACACAAAAAGTTCCACTGGGTTCTCCAGTACTTATTAAAATCGTTCCGAGATCTTCGATCCTCGACCTGTGCAATACCAAACATGGGTAACACTTCGTTATCACGACATAGGTGACAGAGGCTGGCAACGAACCCGTGCGCGACGAGCTGAAGCGGCTGGGTCGGCCAATCAAAACGGTAGTTGGAGAAGATGTTCGATTTGTCGAATTGAATTGGCGAGTTGATAACGGGAACGAAATGATTCTGGTCCACTTCTTCCAGAAGAAGAGTCAAAAGACGCCGAAGGCGGAATTGAATGTGGGCTGGGATCGAATGAAAAAATGGATGAAGGCACAGAAGGCATCCAAAACTTCGAAGCCTTCCAGGAGGAAAAAATGAGAGCTAGGAAAAATCTGCATACAGGTTCTGATTTTGCTGATTTTCTCGCTGAAGAAGGTCTCGAAGCTGAAGTAGCTGCAAGGGCCGCTAAAAGAACATTCGTTCATCAGCTTGAAAAACAAATAGCTAAAAAGAAAAAGCCTAAAGGGTTTCTCCGGAGCTTGTTTGGTTCGCCAACTACTGCGGGCCGCGTCCTTGATGAGGAGTACACTTCATTGTCATTAGACACGATGTCGAAAGCCGCATCAGCACTTGGTTGCGAACTTCAGGTTTCGCTAGTTTCTAAAAAGTCGGCCGCGGGGAAATAGATCGGCGGCTCATAGCGGAAGTGAAAGGGAGAACGTCATCCCAACGTCTTTATTTCTTGCAACTGAGGCCGAGCCGCCATGGGCTTTTGCGATCGCTAGTACGAGACTAAGTCCGAGACCGAGGCCACGAGATGATCGACTTTGATCAGCGCGATACAGTCGATCCCAAATTCGAACTAGGTCTACGCTGGCAACTCCGAAACCTTGGTCTGAAACTTCAATTACTCCGAAGCCACCTTGAACTCGTGAGCGGATAGTGATGCGGCTATTTGGCGGCGAATACTTGATTGCATTGTCGAGCAGATTCGCAACTGCTCTCATCAATCGCGTTTGATCGCCCAATACTGAAAACGGCTGCAAAATCTCAAGTTCCAAGGCAATCTGCTTCTCTTCAGCAACAAACGAGTAAAGATCGATTGTATTCAGAATGATTTGTTCAGAATTTACCGGCTGCCGCTTCAAGACGAGAGTGCCTGAATCTGCTTCTGAAATTTCCATGATTCCTTCGAGTAACTTAATGATAGCGTCAGAATTTTCATGGCAGTCCACTAACGCTTCTCGCAACTGTTCTTGTGTCGTCGGTCCACGAAGGGCGGCTTCAACCGCATTTTGAAGCCGCATTACTGGGGTCCGTAAGTCGTGTGCAACGTTATCGAGAGTGTCACGCATGCTTTGAATGAGCTTTTCGTTCTGCTCAATCATTTGGTTGAATAGTGTTGCCAGTCGGTGAAGCTCATCGTTTCCGGTTGAAAGCTGTACTCGAGCTTTTTGGTCCCCAGATCGAATACTCTCGGCTGTCTTAGTAAGCCATCGAATTGGTTTGAGAAATCTGTTGGATAGAAAAACTCCCGCTAGCACTGAGAAAAATATAAGCGGGATCAAGGCTAGTAAGTAGGCTTGCGCAAAGCTACCGACCAATGCTTCGCGATCCTCAGTATCCTTTCCAACTTGGAGCAAATGTCCCGAAGGCAGTATTTGAGAGACGACTTCTACATCATCACCGTATCCTCCGCCGAGTACGACTTGCCAATCCTTGGGGCCATTTTTTAATAAAAATTTTTCGATGGTGGGAACATCTGGCGCGTCTAAATCATCACTTCGGTCCGGTGAATAAATATAAATTGTTTTGCCACTAGCGTCTGCGAGTCGGACGACAAATCGTTCAGCATTGTCTATCGCCTTGCTTGCTGTTGGGAGTTCTAATCCTGAGACTCCATGGTGCTCAAATAATGAGGCGTACTCTCGAAGCTTACCGTGAAGCATCTCGCGATCGACGGTTTGAAGTGAATGATCGTATACGTAGGCTATGAAGCCAAGCAGCGCGAGCGAATTAATAAAAAAAATGATCGAATACCAAAGGCCGATTCGAAAGCTAATCCGGTTTGAAAACATATCCAACTCCGCGAATTGTATGAATTAGCTTTTTATCGAAATCACGCTCAATCTTAGTGCGCAGTCGAAAGACAAGTACATCGACAACGTTTGTTTGAGGGTCGAATTGATAGTTCCAAATACGTTCTAGAATCTGCGATTTGCTTAAGATCTGGCCTGAATTTCTCAAAAAAAATTCTAGAAGTGCGAATTCTTTTAATTGTAGTTCGATTTTTTGATCACATCTTCGAACTTCCCGCGTAACTAAATCGACGCGAATGTCTCCTGCTACAAGAGTCGTAGTTACCGAAAGGTCTGCGATGCTTGTTCGCCTAAGTAAAGCTTGGACCCGTGCTAATAATTCTTCGAATGAAAATGGCTTTGTTAGGTAGTCATCGCCGCCGCTCTGAAACCCCTTTATACGATCATCAACTGACCGCTTTGCGCTGAGAAATAAAACGGGCGTTTGGAGATTTGTTTTCCGAAAATTTTCGACGAGAGTGAGCCCGTCCATTTTAGGAAGCATGATATCAAGAATCAGAAGATCGTAGACATTCGTCTTTAAAAATGAATCGGCAGATTCACCGTCACCAGTCGTATCAACGTCGTATCCGGCTTGAGAAAGTCCCTTCTCAAGAAACGCGGAAATCTTTTTGTCATCTTCGACGAGTAGTAATCTCACGAATGTTCGGCGATCAATCAGTATGGCTGAAGTAGAAGCTTGAAAGTCCTATTAGTATCGGCCTGAATCCAAAGCTCAACATTTCGTTCCACGCCTTCGCTTGAGTCCATCCTTCAAAATGGTAGCGATACAAGCCAATAGCTAAGCCGGTGCGGTCTTTACCCTGTTTGCAATGTATGAAAACTGGCTGCAGGTTGGGATTAGACAATGCTTTCAGAATGGCGTTCATTGTTCGTTTGCTCGGACCCTTGATTGAGTTAATAGGAAAACTTCTCAAATCAATTCCTGCTGACGCAGTCATGGCATATTCCCAATCCACCAGCTTCGGGTCGTCACGAAGATTAATGATTGTTCGAATGCCTATAGACTTGAGATATTGAAAATCGTCTTTATTGTCGGGTTGATCGCCCCGATAAATCCCATCTGCAACACGCGAGAATTTATCTATTTTAGCTTCAGCATAGTTCGCGAAGAGCAATAGCGCTGAAAAAATCGAAATCAGAAATTTGCGCACTTAAAACCACCTCATCCATGAGTTCAAAGACATCTTAGATGGGTGTGGAAGATGGGTGAAAGAGTTTTCGGTGTGATGAGCCTTTTCTTACATTTTTGTAATGGAAAAGTTGGCAGTTAACTTCAGTTGAGTCTTGCCTGGACAACGCTCGGCGAAATTACAGTTCTGTTAGTTAACGAAATCTGGTTGATTCTACTTCGCTTCTCGAGTGATGCTCGACCTTAGGCTAAACGAGGGGATCAAGTCGCATGGTTAAGATCATTCTGAATTTGCTAATTGTCTCAGTTGCAGTCGTTTTGAATTTCGCTTCGATTGCTCGAGCAGAGATCGACCCTCCGGTATTTGAATCTGTATTTGCGCAAAATCTTCCGAATTATATCGTTGTTAATCCCGAAGTTTCACGAAGCGGGCGTCCCGATCAGCCAGGCATTCGGATGATAAAAGACCTTGGATTTCGAACCGTCATTAACATCGAAAACGACGATCAATCCATCCGACGAGAAAAAGACGCAGTGGAAAGACTCGGGCTAAAATATATTTCTTCGCCGATGCATTGGGATGAAAGACCAAATGATCGCCAAATGGGTCAGCTACTTGAGGCGCTACAAAATCCGCGAATGCATCCGATCCTTATTCACTGCAAGCACGGCCGTGATCGTACGGGATTGGTAATAGGGCTCTATCGGGTTTTCGTTGATAAATGGCATCCGAAAAAGGCCTATGAAGAAATGTTGGCTTCGGGATTTCGACCTCACCTAAAACAGCTCGACAGGTATTTTAAAGAGAAGACCAAAAACATACGGTCTGAGTAAATTGATGCACTCGTCAATGGAGCTTTAACGTTCCATGAATTACAGATTTGTAATGAAGATTTCTTTGGCTACGCTAGTGCCGTACGAATATGCTTTTACTTCGGGGGGTCATTAATGCGTATTTTTCAATTCTTAATTTTCATAGCTCTATTCGCTACTACCACATCTCAGGCGGCTGAATTTCCATTTCAAATCACTCGAGATACGAATGGAAAAATCGAACAGATTATTCTGCAAAAGAAAGCCATAGTCTCGACTGAGTCAGCAGGTGAGATGATCGGTGAAATGAAGCAGGCGCTCATCGAAATGCGCGGAAACCGCATCCAGTTTGCTAATCTGGCTGAGCAAATCGAAGTACCGTCTGAATACAAGGTTGATATGGATGTTGCTAACTCGGCATTGATGAACGAAATCACGCCGAAAGATTTCGACGATCCAAAACTTCACACCGAGCTAGCAAAGGCGCAAAAAGAGATCGCCAAAGCTCCTTTCTTCCGCCTACTTGCTGACCCGAACCACCCTGAGGCGTTCGACGAAGAAAAGGCACTTCAGCTTACTATTGACCTAATCTTCAAAGCAGCACACCAAGTTCTCGTGATCAGCCCACTCTTTAGCGTCTTCGAAGGTTTGGTTGACGAGTATCTGGAAGCCCTGATGAGCCGCCGCGAGTTTTATCAAAATCAGCTCGTATATTTGGTTCAAACGAATCCAGCCATTTTCAGCGATGACGAAAAGAAAGCGATCCTTTCTAGCGTTTACTATTCTCGTATTTCTATTTTACGTCTTGATAAGCGTGCAAAGGCTAGAAAAACCTGGGACAGCTACGGCATCAATAAGTTCAAGGAAGAAGTGACTGATAAGTGCGATGGCTTCGTGAACCCAGGCGACGTTGCGTTTGGTAATTGCTTTAAGCTCGTCGAGCAGAAAATCCGCAATCGTTTGGCGAAGAAGCATTTGCTTTCAAAAAAGACGGCGGTTGCATTCAATTACGACCACCATCGGTCGGTTCGAAATTATCGTATCGTCGTTATGCTCGTAAAGTTGGGAAGCAAAATTGCACCGATTCCATCACCTGGTGGCACCGTATTTCGCAAATTTCTTTCAAGCTTGTATAAGCCACAGCGCCGCTCGGAAGGCTTCCTCTATGCGTGGTTAGCTGATAATAACCAAGCCGATTTGAGCAAGTGGGTGCTCTATAGCAGCGCAAACCCGCTCATTAGCAGGTAAGCGAATTCGCTCAAGCACAGGCTGCCTTACTTAAAGGTGGTTCGCTCTCGCAGTGATCCACTTGCGTTCCAGCCTTATGCTGACGCTTTCTAATTACCGCACGAGACGTGCGACGTTGACAAAGATTACTTCTTCTTTTGACCTTCGGAGTGCTCTTCGCCTTCTTTGTGCTGATTGCTATCCGTTTTGCGGTGTTCTTCACCTTTGCATTCGCATTGCGATTCAGGCTTGCCGCATTCAGCGCACATAACCTCTTTTTTCTTGCGAGACTTCTTAGCAGTACCAGTCATTGCTTTAACAGCGCTGTCAGTGGTTGGCGTAGCGACGGCGGCAGGTGTATTCGCTTCAGCGTATGCGTTTAACGTGAATGCCATCGATACAGTAAAAATAAGTGCTTTCATGTTTTTCTCCTCTATGCGGTTACAAAATTATTATTAGAAACTGGGTCGCTCGACTCGTCATGAGCAAACTTTAGAATCTGCTTCTCGAGAGCCGAATATAATACTGGCAAAACGATTAATGTCAGCAGCGTCGACGAAATAATTCCACCGATGACAACAGTTGCAAGAGGCCGCTGAACTTCGGCACCCATTCCGGTTGAGATTGCCATCGGCAAGAATCCAAATATATCTACGAGGGCAGTCATTAAAACTGGGCGAAGACGTAATGTCGATCCTTTTCGAACAAGTTCTGGGCCATTCATTCCACGTGATCTTAATTCGTTGAAATAATTTACCAACACAACGCCGTTCAAAACTGCAATGCCCGAAAGAGCAATGAAACCTACGCCAGCAGAAATAGAAAACGGAATGCCCGCGATCATCAACGCGAGTACCCCTCCCACTAAGGCGAGGGGCACGCAGAGGAAGATGAGCGCAGTCTCAAGGATATTTCGGAATGCTGCGTAGATCATTAAAAGCACGAGTAGCAAAGCCAACGGACCTAGAATCGCAAGGCGCGACTTCGCTTCATTCAAGTTCTTAAAGTTTCCGCCCCACTCCATGTAGTAGCCGGGAGGAAGCTTTACAGACTCTTGCACTTTTGCCTGAGCCTCTTGCACGAAGGACTCGGTATCGCGACCGCGAGGGTTAACTAGTACGGCAATTCTCCTGCGAGTTTGTTCCCGGCTAAATGAACTATAAGCTTCAACGAACTTGAGTTCGGCGACTTCACGAAGCGGAAGAGTTGATGCGCCAGAGAAGCCCACAGGAAGATTCTTGATTGCATCCATGTCGCTTCGATCTTCATCTTTCAAACGAATGACAATCGGGAACTTTTTCATCCCATCGTAGAATGTTCCGACTTCATGTCCACCGATTGCGACCTCAACAGTTTCTAGAACTTCACGCGACGAAATTCCTAAATGTTTTAAAGTTCCCTTGTTAGGAGTGACGTCTAAAACAGTAACTGTACCTTTTGCTTCAAGTTCGACGTCACCGGCGCCTGGAAC
>JANOUF010000292.1:0-5121 GCA_031416685.1 Bdellovibrionales bacterium | reverse complement strand
ATAAAGCTGGAGCTCCAAGGAAAACGGTTTCGGGTGTGTGCGACTAATGTTGAGCCAGACCGTGTTTCCTGACGTTCCAACGGTGTAATCTTTCGATGGACGCCGAGTCATGATGTCTTTGATGACCTCGCGGATGATGGCTACCTCTTGAGCGCTGTAGCGGCCAGCCGTGATATAGCTTTCAACGGGCTCGCGATATACAAAGACCCGAAGCCCGCGGCTGTCGAATAACATCAGCGAACTCCAATTTTTAATAAAAATTCCACCGCCAGATTTGGCGGCAATCCTTCAATTAAAAAACCTTTCGGAGTTGTATCCGTCACGGTCACAGATTTCAGAGGATTTGATATATCGGATTCTATTACTGCGTCTGTATCTGTGACAGTTAAAGATTTGGTGCCTACGACAGATAACTGTTTAAATTGCTTTGCCTTGGCTTGCACGCGCCACGAATAAAGTGTGTCTGGTGAAATGCCCGTTAAATTGCCCGCGGCCAAACTTTACGCCCACCAGATCCAACTTCAGATTCGTACTGCTCGCGAATCTGTTTAATCTCTTCAACTTGATTTTTAATTTCGGGTTTCATAGATCGCAATTGTCGCCGACAGTACCCGCATTCGCTAGATGCGGATTACGCAGCGGTTACTGTTGTTACATGACAATCAATAACAACACGTGATCCCGCATCGATTGCGCTATGGGCTTTATATGCGAGTGATTTTGCTTCGAAGGCCTTTCCCGAAAGCGTCTCCTCGGGGTCAGCCGAATCGCCGCGATCCCATTCATCTTTCAGGTCTTCCCAATTACTTCAAGTTCCCACTTACACTGATCGAATCGTAGATCGCTAGCACTAGATCATTGGATACTCGCTTGAAGGCCTCATCTTTTGGTACACTCTGTACATCGTTCCAGCTCATCATTCCGGCGAAGTGGTCCGCTTCAATTGCAGCTCGGCGCAAAGTCAACTGGCATTCAGTTAGCTGTGAGTGCGTCCAATAAGGTGGGGTTGCCACCGCTTGGTTTCCTTCACTTATAGCAAGCGCGCGCTTAAAGGGGTTCGCTTCGACATCCAGATTATGTTCGGCGGCAAATACGCAAATATTTTTTAGTGTGCGACTTAAGTGTTGAGCACATTCGTTAAACGAAAGTTTAACGATATGTTTTTTATCGAAGGGGCTGATGTCAAAAGTTAAGATCGGAATGCTTTCTTTGTTAAGTTCCGACAGCCAAGCTATTTTTTTGTCATCGGATCCTTTAAAAGAATGGTCTTTTAGACGGACGATCTCTCGAATCACCTGATCCGCACTGGAATCGCTAAGTTGCATATAGTCTCTTAGGGTTTTCGAGTTATTAATTTTGTGCGTAAATCTGATTGAGTCCTCAAACCACGCAAAAAACATATCATCACTTAAAAATTCGCCGACGAACTGAACTGTTTCATCGGCAGTCCGGGAGAATTCTCTTCCGCTTCTCTCTGGAATAATTTTCCAATGAAAACCTTCTTCGGAAGCGCCATAAATCATATGCCTTGAATCAAAGGGTAGCTCATCGTGTGCCTGACTCACCAGAAATTCCTCAAGCCAGTTTTGATCTTTGAAATATCGAGAATACCGGGAGCCTATGATAAGCTGCTCGTGTGCTCCCAAAATGGTTTTTACTTGCTCGGGCACTAGAGTCTGGGTGTCCGTATCAGTAGTCATGCTAAATCGTACAGAACTACGGGAGAACGCAATTTCCTTCGACGAAGCTAGCTGAGCATAACTGCGGAACTCTTCAGGATTTCCACTGCTTAAAAAGTTTCTTAAAAAAATGCTACCCCAAAAAGTTAGCTCATCATTTCGTCTAACGATCATATGACCTAATTCCCCCTTAACTTATTGAAATATTTAAGACCAGTTATCTACAAATAAAAACATATCAAAGTCCGCAAGAGGACGTCTCTCGGCTCGGAAATAAGGGGTTTAGACTCAGTCTCGAAATCCGCGAAAGATTCCGTTCTCATCAGCAGCTTCCGCAAAATCGTTATAATCCATATTCGCCAATGAAAGATTGTTCTCGACGGACCAAAGCTCATTGGCGATGACTCGGAACGAGCGTCCAGGCTCTTCACTTAAATCGATCGTCACTATCGGAAACTCACTGGAGGCCAAGGTCACCGTGTCAGCGACAAATAAAAACCTCCACTGAGTTGCTTTTGCGAACAACTTTGTTATCTGCTCAAAGGTATGGTCTTTAAATCTTTCATCCTCAATGAGCACCACATTGTAAGCTAGCGATCCAACAAAAAGTTTAGTACTCATTATGTTCCATATAGAACTCCTGTGTGCTTTTACCTTATTGTCGTGGGGGGCCTTTTTTCACGACTAAATGTTCTCCGGCCACGCTGCGCCTATTACGCCATAATAGTTTAAGGCAAAAAAATAGAGGGGGCATTAGCGGATATGGAATTGAGTAACTTCTTGATGCTATTGAAACAGATATTTCGCTGTTGGGCAGTTCCAATTTTTTATTCCGGCCTCGCGGGCAGCCTGTTTAAGCAACTTTAATTTATCAGATGGCGCTGCTAAACTGATCCCTTGAATGGCATTTTTTGCGTCAGAGGTTGCAACCATTTCGAACATCTTAGCCACCAAAACGACTCTCTCAGCCTCAGCGTCCAAAAATAATTGGCTTTTCTTAAGGGCTTGTGAAAATTTCGATGATTCACAAATCACAAAGAAATCACGTTGCGTTGCAATTTTATCATCCGCAAACGATAAACAACTTATAAATAGAAATGAAACCAATATGAATTTCATAAAACCTCTTCGATTCCGATCAAGTGACCGCAGTCCAGACCGTTGCTTAATCATCAACCAAAAGGTTCTTCTGGCCGGCTCAAAGATCAAACTTTTTCACCACTCAAGCTGCAAAAGTGATCTAATTCCCCTTACCTATATACAAGACTTAGAAAAATCCTATTTGGCCAATCTGTGGTAAGGGAACACTAAGCATCAAACCACTGGCTATAAAAGCTAGGGTGCCCGTATCACACAGTCGCGAGACGGCATCATGATAGCAACACCGTCAACTCATCACGAAACGGCCGTTAGCTGATCCCCTCGTCCACTTGCAGCGGCGTTCAGACGTTGAAGCGGAAGAACATAATGTCGCCGTCTTTCGAGCCCTTGCCACAGAAAATTAATCGTATGATCATAATTGTATGAAAAAAAAGTATTTACGTAAATCCAATATCGCTGTCATCTTCGCAATTATTTTTTCTCTTGCCTCGCGCTATGCCGAACAGCATGGGGCTTCGCTGTCCGGCCCGCTTCAAATTATCGGTTTTCCGTTACTCTGGATTGTTGCTTGTTATTTCTACGCAAAATCTAAAGGACGTCACGGCGCTTGGGGGCTGCTCGGTATCCTGAGTATTTTTGGGTTGATTATTTTGTATTATATGAAAGATAAGTCGGCGCAAGCTCCTTAAGCGATGATTGTACTGACCCCAGACTGAAGGCTTCAACTAAGGAAACTGATCAAATTCAAAGTAGAGAATATTTTATGAGAAAAGCCATTCTTTAATGCCAAGTAGTCGCTCATTTTATTATGAACTCTGGCTCGTCAATATTGTTTTTTTCTGCATTGTACTAGGCGCCCTCATATCTTTTCTTTCAGTCCTTGCTGTTACATATCTAGCCTACCATGAAGCAAAATTTTGGATTGGCGGAGTCATCATAGCCGCTTTAATATTTATTCCATTCGGTCTTGCGACTTTCATTTTGGTGAAAGGGACGTTTCAACTATTCTTAAATCGGTGGCGTTATTTACAAAAGTATTCAGTGCACACTGGCGATATTAGGACTTCGAGCAAAATCGAATACAACTACATTGTATCCCAATTTGGGCAAAGCTTATCTGCGGTCAGAATTTTTGAGCCACAAAAAAATGAAAAACCTTTCACCAGGCTCGTAAAGTCTCAATCTGGCGGTGGGTGGTTAAGTCGATTTAGTAGCCATGATCATCCGCTAGGGACTATTTACTGGCGAGGCGAGGAGCCTTATCTTGCCACAGTCAGTGGTGTTCGCATTTGGTTATGGCCCCTAGATGATCGCGATAAACCAGATTCAAACGTTGGCCGTGTTTTGCAAGACTTCGATGACAGCTGGAAGACCTGAGCTCTTCATTAGCTTTTGGTGACTGAAATCTTAAGCCGGATTGCTTCCAAAATTAATTTGGCATACTAAGAACTCGAAATCAATTGCAGAACATTATGAATGAATACTCCGTTTTAGACCTCGAAGTATAGAGACAAATCCGGAGCGTCAAGGCTCATTCTAGGGAAAGCGCCCTGCGTTCAAAGCCGTTTCGTTAATGACCGAATGCTAAAGTAGCTCTTAGAATCTAGAAAAAGGGCCGCATCTCTTGCGGGTGACCCCGATCAAATTCTAAATGATTGCATGAGCAAGCTGAACAGACAGTTTCCCATTGCAGAAAGCTGTGCCGGAGTCAGCTTTCGGAATCTCGCTACTCAAATTCAAAATGGCGGTAATCCGGATAATCTCATCGACTTGAAATCGCTCTCTAGCTTGGAGCGCGCATTTTACCTGCAAGGTTACAATTCAGGTGCATTGGATTCAAGTCTACGGCGACTCGCAGACGTTATCGATTTTGACCAATCAAATTTATTCCGACAATAATCAGTCATTTCCCGGCGCAGCAAGTGATATCAAATCCATATTAGAAGTGAACGCTAGACGCCAGCCAATGATTGGCTTAGCGATAAGAGGAGTTACTGCTCGCTTGGTTGAAATTCTACTTTACAATGGAAAATTACTCGCCCAAGTTGATGAAGTAGTGAGGTCGGTCATGTTTACGAAATTTTCTCCAAGCGAAAATGCACGACTCTTTGTGACCGAAAAGATGCCTCGCGATGGCAGCATGATGGACTGGCCCGTTGAAAGCTATATCACGGCTGGCCGCTACAGCGCTCAAGAGGTGGCCATCATCCGCGAGGTCATCAAAGACATCATGACTCGGCGTCCATCGAAAGATTACACCGTTGGAACGTCAGGAAACACGGTCTGGCTCAACATTAGTCGCACACACCCGAAACCGTTTTCCTTGGAGCTCCAGCTTTAT
>JANOUF010000291.1:0-17533 GCA_031416685.1 Bdellovibrionales bacterium | reverse complement strand
GGTGGAAAAAATCTGTTCCCGTCGAATATCGCGGGCCTCCCGACGTGGTTTACCATTCGCGTGAATAAAAATGGCTACACGGCCAGGCGCGCTGACGTCGACATCGTTGTTGCGATGAACCCGCAAACGGTGCTCGAAGATTCGCGCAAAGTAAAACCAGGCGGCGTGTTTCTCTACAACACCGATCTAAAACTGGATCCAACCCAACTACGCAATGACGTCAAAAACATTGGCGTAAATTTTCGAGACCTTGTCGACAAAGCGACCGACTCTGTAAAACTAAAAAAACTTTTATTGAACATGATTTACGTTGGAATCTTGGGTGAGCTTTTAAAGATTGAGTGGGAAACACTTGTTTCAACCATTCAAGATCAATTCAAAGATAAACCGAAAGTTATAGAGAGTAACTTCAAGGCTCTTGAGATCGGCCGCCAGTACGCAATCGACAGCCTTCAGGGTCACTTCCCGTTCCTCGTAGAGAGAATGAACGAAAACAAAGGCAAAGTGCTTATCGAAGGTAACGTCGCCGCAGCGATCGGCTGCGTATTCGGTGGTTGCACAGTTTTGTCATGGTATCCGATTACGCCGTCAAGCTCACTTGCAGAGAACTTTATTGGTCTTGCAGAAAAATATCGCAAAGACAAAGACGGAAAAAATACTTTCGCAGTCGTGCAAGCGGAAGACGAACTTGCAGCGATCACGATGGTCATGGGCGCAAGCTGGGCTGGTGCACGCGCAATGACTTGCACATCAGGTCCAGGCATTTCGCTCATGTCAGAAGCTGCTGGATTTTTCTATTACGCAGAAGTTCCCGGAGTCGTTTGGGATATACAACGCGTTGGCCCCACAACCGGAATGCCAACACGAACAGCACAAAGTGACAAAACAGCTGCTTAAACACTTTATCACGGAGACACGAAACACAACGTGCACCACCCAGGTACGGTCGAAGAGTGTTTTGAATTCGGCATGTCTGCTTTTGATATCGCCGAACGGATGCAAACTCTAGTTCTTGTGTTGAGTGATCTTGATCTTGGCATGAACTATTGGATTGGAAACGAATTCCCATATCCAGAAAAGCCATTTGATCGCGGCAAAGTTCTCGACGAAGAGGCGCTTACAAAAATTCAGACGTACCATCGCTACGCAGACGTAGACAACGACGGCATCGGCTGGCGCACACTCCCCGCTACTCGCAGCGAGAAAGCCGCGTTTCTCACTCGCGGTTCAGGCCACAATAAAATGGCGCAATACACAGAGAGCAGCCCTCAGTACAAAGAAGTCCTCGATCGATTAGTAAAAAAATGGAATACCGCTCGCAAATACGTACCTGCTCCAATCGTTGATCGCAAACCTAACGCAAAAGTGGGAATCATCGCATTCGGCTCAACTCACATGCCGATGGGCGAAGCGCGCGACATCCTCAAAAAACAAAACGTTGAAACAAGCTACTTACGCTTGCGTGCACTGCCTTTCACGGAGGATGTGCAAAGCTTTATCGCTGAGCACGACCGCATTTACGTCGTTGAACAAAATCGCGACGGACAAATGCTCGACATTCTTCGATCAGAATTTTTTGCACATGCAACGAAACTTAAAAGCGTTCGTCATTACGACGGGCTTCCGATTACAGCACCGATAATTGCTGACGGAATCGCATCTCAAGAATCATCTCAAGGAGGTCGCTAATGTCTACTACTCCAGCAGCAGCAGCAAACCGCATTGGACTTACAAAAGCAGAATACGTTGGCGGAAAATCGACTTTGTGCACAGGCTGCGGCCACGACAGTATTTCTCAGCACATCGTTACCGCGTTTTTCCAAAGTGGAATTGATCCCTACGATGTCGCAAAAATGTCAGGCATTGGTTGTTCATCAAAAACTCCGGGCTACTGGCTCTCGCGCTCATCGGGCTTAAACTCAATGCACGGTCGAATGGCTCCATGTGCAACGGGCGCTAAAGTTGCAAACCGCAAAATGATGATGATCGGTGTTTCGGGTGATGGCGATACCGCGAGCATCGGCCTTGGCGGCTTTGCGCATTTGATTCGAAGAAATCTGCCAATCGCCTACTTGGTTGCGAACAATGGCGTTTACGGACTAACGAAAGGTCAATTTTCTGCAACTGCCGACCGAGGTGCCACTCAGAAATCTGGATTAGCCAACCCGTTTGCAACGATAGATCTTTGCTCAATGGCAATTGATCTCGGCTGCACATTCGTCGCTCGATCTTTCTCGGGTGATGCCAAGCAACTCGTGCCGCTATTAAGTGCCGCGCTTAAACACAACGGTACCGCGTTCATTGATATCATTTCTCCGTGCGTGACCTTTGCGAACCACGAAGGTTCGCGTAAGAGCTATCCTGAAGTAAAAGAAAACAACATCATGCTTCAAGAGCTTGGCTTCGTTCATGCGTTTGAAGAAAAAACTGTGGATTACGCCGAAGGCACATCTGAAACAGTTGAGATGGAAGACGGATCCGTTCTTACACTTCGCAAACTAGATTCTCGCGACCACGATATTCGCGATGCCACAAAAGCAATTTCGGTTCTTCGCGGCTCAAGAGACAAAGGCGAAATTCTCACAGGCTTATTTTTTGTCGATACCGCGCACAAACGCGAAACCTTGATCGAAACATTGAACCTAACTGAGCAGCCACTAGCCAAGCTCAGCGAAAAAGACGCCCGCCCCTCCGCCAGCGCCCTCAAAGAAATCCTCACCCAATTCCGCTAAGGTACGCCGTTCCTTTCCGGGACGCGCCGCGTCCCGGAAAGGAACGGCGTACCCTAGAACCGACTCGACGATGGAGTGCCATCGCCATCGGGTTGTGACCATTCGTACACCAATTCTGCACAGTTCATTTTTTTGACTCTTACTGTCCCGCGCGAGACCTTTTTTCTCGTACATCGTGGTGATTCGCCACGATTTCCCTGGGGGCTCCATGCGCAATTTTCTCGTTCTCGAATTTAGTTTGCTCATCGCCGCACTCGCGTTTTCAGCGTTCGCACAAGCTGGCGAGTTCGAGCAAATGTACTCTCCACTCAACGCGTACGGTCCGGCAAAGCAAGCGGCTCCTGAAGGCGCTCGCATCGCAGGTCCAAACGAACTCTTTAATCGTTTCATTGAAGGTGTACTAATTCTTGATACGCCACTTAAAGGTCCGGACGTTCGACATCAAATGGAAAATGAAAGTCGTCAGCTCGCAGTTCGAGTAAACACTTTCCTCGCATTCAATCGCCCGACTTTACTCTACAGAATTTCTCAAATTAAAGATGGAGCCGACGCTCCTGCTCAGCTTAGAACTGCACTTGGTGAAAATAAAAAAATAGTTCTGATGGGTCGAGACGCAGTCCAACGCGAAATCGTTGGCGCGCAAGAAATGTTTATGGATCGCGCAAACCAACGCGCACTCTATGATTACCTCCAAACCAGACTCGCTGGTGATCCCGATCTTCCGAGCGTATCCGACATCATCACAGCTGACGCGAATGCACTTCGCCAAGCTAACGAAGCACTCCTTCCAATCTTAGAAGCACGCTTTGCTCGCGACGCCGCAGGAAAGCCAAGCGACGGATTCGGTGCATGCGAAACTGAAGAAGGTAGCGGAGTGGTTGGTGATGCCGACGATGGAGATCAAACTGGGAAAGCTTGCCCAGTGAGTGCAACGGGTTTGTTTGCATCAGGGGATTGGGCGCTAAAAACATCCAATACATGCGTGCGTAACCAGGGTGAACGCGGCACTAGCTCTGCATTCGCATTAACAGCAGCGATCGAAAGTCGAATCGCACGAGATGAAATGCGCTACTCAAATCTAAGTGAGCAGCACCTCTTCCACCAAATGACATCTCGTTGGTTCCGAGTCATACCTGATAACCAAGACAACATCGCTCCAATCTTAAGTTCTGGAATTGCGAGCACAATTGGATACAGTTTCCACTTCGAAGATATTTGGCATTACAACGCTTCATACGATCGCACTCAAGTTGAGCGCAACGGCAACATCGCATTCGACAAAGCTTGCCACTGGTACGACGGACGCCATTGCTCCCAAACAAATCACCAAGGCCGCATGCTATGTTCTGTCGTCGGTGAAAATCGCTACTGCGGGTACGATTCGCCAATGCCAATCACAACACCTGTGAAAGTTAGCAATCTTGCTGTCGTGTACGAGATCAATAATCCTGATCAAAGTTTAACGAGAGTTCGAAGATTACTTCGCGCTGGCGTCCCGATCGTTATGACTTTCGGTGTGCAACCAAGTCTGCTTAGCAATAAAAACGGATATGTTTCAGCGCATAGTGAATCGGAACGTTACGTAGGCGGCCAAGCCGCTTTGATTTCTGGTTTCATTCCAAATCACCTTCGTCCCCCAGGAGCACCTGAAGGCGAAGGCGGCGGCCTCTTCATCATGAAAAACTCATGGGGTCGTTGCGCCGGAGATGCTGGCTACTACTACTTGCCAGCAGACTGGGTGAAAGCACACGCCTTCAATATGACTGCAGTATTCTAAAAATCAGCTGATGCGCGATCGACTGAACTCTACCGAAACTCATGGACGAGTGCCGGTCGACCCGTTTGAATGACCCCCAAGAGCACATCTTTATTCCGCTTCTGAAACTCAAGACTTGCGAACGAATAAAACACAATTTGTCGAATCGCTTTAGTTGAAGTTTTACTTTCGAAATACTTGTGAAGTGACTCGTGCAAGGCAAGACCGGCAAGTTCTTCGTAAGACAAGCTGTAGGCATAATCTTCGTCGACTAATATCTTCTCCACACCGCTAACGACTGTGCGAAATCCAATCTGCACTAATTCGCAACGATTTCGAAGTTTCACCAATGGCGCACCGTGATCGTGGGTCGTCGGAACTCTCGATTGAAACTCCATTGAGTGCGAGAGCCGACATGCATCGTGAAACGAACGAAAAATTGGATGCTCGCCGATGACCCTCTTCAATTGTTTTTGACGACGAGCCAAATCCCAACACAAACGTTTTTTTCGCGATGGAGAATCCAAGAAATCCAGAACTTTCTCTTTCTTTGTGACATCGATCGAATCATCGAGACTTCGGCCCTCATAAAAATCAAGTAGTTCTAGGCTCAATATGAACGGCTTTCCCGCTTCCAGAACACCATTCGAAAATCTTTTGCACAAGACTCCATGGCCGCCGTCCTCTACGGATGTAGACCCGTCACCTGCATTTGCGGTTGAGATTCCAAAAGCTAGTGCTAAGACGATGAACTTCATTTTGAAACCTCGTTGTCGAATCCGTTTTTTATTTGAACTCTAATTTGTTCGCTGGCATTCCGGTTGAGATCACTCGAGAAATGAGATCGCGATTTTCTACTTGGAAACGGTGATGGGCAAAGGAGTAAAAAACAATCTGTCGAATTGCCTGCGTCGATGTCTTGTTTGGAAAATATTTATGAAGCGCTTCGTGCAGAAGTAACCCTGCAACCTCTCGCTCCGACAATCCTGGCAGAAGCTGTCCGTTCAGCAACACCACTTCTCTGCCCTTGTCGATAGTTCTGTAGCCAATCTGCACTAGCTTGCAACGACGAGACTGAATCTTTGCCGTTAGCGCGCCGAAATCTTTGGTCGTAGGCAGCGTATCGCGAATCTGAATTTTGTCGCTAAGTTGGCACGCGTCTTCAAAGGCAGCCGAAAGAATATTTGATCTAAGCACGCCAGAAGTTCTCACAAAGAATTCCTGAAGTGTCTCACAAAGAATTCGTCTTGAAGCCGGCATCAAAACCCAGTTTCCCATCGGTTCTGCCAGGCCACCATAAATCAGCTTGTCAACTTTGCGTCCCTCGTAAAAATCAAGAAGCTCAACGCGATATTGGCGCTCATTCGCCGGATAACCTACAGACCCAGAAACCTCCGTGCACTTCACACCGTGACCGCCGTCTTCAACAGAAGTTGATCCGTCTCCACCAAAAGCTGAGAAATTAAAAACGCTGAGTAAAACAAAAATTAAGATGCGCATGTTTACACTTCCTTATGATCGACTCTGAAGAATTGCATACTAACAGCGTTGACGGAGTCACTTGTTCCACCCGTCGCAAACTCATTTAAGAAATTCTGATACACATCGTAGAGCCAAGCTCGTGCTTTCTCTGTTTTGCGCGAGTCAAACGAGAAGGTCGCACTTAACACACGCCTTTGCTCAATCGGTTGCTCATCGATGGCTTTTTTGCCTAAGTCGAGAATCTGTTTGTGAAACTGTCGAAGAATGGGCTTTGGTGTATTCCCGACTGCTACAAGATGCTCTTTTACACGTATGAAGCCGCTATCTTTCTTGGAAATAAGGCCAAGCTGTAAAAGAAGCATAAGCGCCTCTTCAGCTTTCTCTTTTGAAATTTTCAATCTCTTCGAGATAAAATCAGAATCGACCCGAGGCGATCCGAGACTCACAAGCTCGAGCGTAGCTGGATATACCCACGTCGATAAAAAGTGGGCCGAGTCGATTATTTTCTCAGGAGTTCTTCCCGACGTAAGTTTCACCAGCTTCTGTTTAGCCTCTTCACGCACGAGCTTTGATCGCGCATGTTTACTGTCTACAAGCGCAACAAAGTATTCGGTTTCTCGTTTTGAAAGGCTCAGCTTGCCCGAAACCTCGCGAGCTAAATTTCCTGACATCCCATGCAATCCCCGCATGATCGCGCTCAGCGTGCTATGACGAATACCAAGATCTCTCGCGAACGCGCGTATTGAGTAGGACTTACGCCGAGCTGATCGCTCTTCGTACGCGCCAATCAGGACCTGACGAAAATCTGTAATGCTAAAAAAACTCGCTGCTCTTCGCTTCACCGACCATCACCGTCCACTAAATAAAGTGAGTTGAGCGTTACTTGTTAACACTCGGACCGATTTAAGAAATCTTATTCGAAACAAGTTTTGAGTTTTGCTCAAGGGAAATCAAGGATGAACTGCGATTATTCCCAAGGGAACCAACAAATTAGGGGGATTTATGAAGGTTATTTTTGCTGTTATTTTGACGGCATGCACATTCGGTTACGTAGGCACTGCTAGCGCTCAGATCTGCAATATGCAAGCGTGTAGTGTCACCGTCACCACAGACAGTGGCACCGGAAAGCACTGCAATAGAACAAGCCAAGCGTGCGGATGCTTTTGGCTGGTCCGCAACAATTATGCTGGCTGTAATGGCGTCATTGCTTCTAGTTCACCTGGGAGCGGATGGTGGAATACGTCTGAAGCAGGCACTCCGGCCGGAACAACATGCTGGGGCACGGGAACAGCCGGTAGCTGTAAGGGTTTAGCTTTGGATCTAGAGCTTGAAAAACAAGAGATTACTTCTAGCAGCAACGGCAGCATCGCAGCCGCCTTCGCACCCGAACAAACCACAGCGCACTTCGGCTGGGTGGGAACTGTGAATCGTACAGGAAATACCGGCCGAGCAACGTCAATCTCAGCGCGACTTGATGTCTGCATGGGGAGTCTCGATACCGATTCTGCGATAGCAACAAATAACGCTACGACTTGCTACAACCAGTACTGCGGAACTTCGTACAACGAATATTGCAACAATAATGCGGCTGCAGTTTGCCAAGATCGTTGCGAATGTGCGATTAACGGCGTGACTCATTCAACCTGCAATAACCTTTAATTGTTCGGTTAAAAAAACTTTCGAATGGGGCTCTCGCAAGAGAGCCTTTTTTTATATCTCAACGCCTAAACGCTTAGTCGTGCAATGGCTCAAGAATTCGAAACGCGTTGATTGGAGCTCTTTGAATGCTCCACGCAAATCCGATGTGATCGTTGTACTCTGCTCGTCTTGAATTCCACGTGAAACGACACAGTAATGACGAGCATTGATGTGTACTGCTACATCATCCGTATCCAATACATGCTGTAGACAATCCGCGATCTGTTTAGTTAAACGTTCTTGTACTTGCGGTCGGCGTGCAAAAAAATCGGCGATTCGATTGATTTTTGAGAGGCCAATTACTTTTTTCTTTGGAATGTAACCGATCGTCGCCTTGCCATCGATCGTAACGAAGTGATGCTCACACGTTGAAAGAATCGTAACGTCACGGACCACGATCATCTGATCGTACTTCATATCGTTTTCGATCACGGTAATTTTTGGGAAGTTCTCAACGTTCAAACCTTTGAATGCTTCACGCACATACATTCGCGCAATTCGTTCGGGACTTTCGCGAAGTGAATCGTTTTTTAAATCCAAACCGAGTGTCGTCAGAATCGCGCGAAAGTTCTCGGCGATGGATTTAATTTTCTGCTCTTCGCTCAAACCATTTGGCACCACGGGCGTCGGAGTGACGTGTTTCAAAATCTCTTCGGTCGCAAGCTTTAATTCTTTGGTCATCATTCACCTTCGCAAAAACGTGCGTCAGTCATACCGACTTTGTAACGAAAATGAAAGGTCTCAAGGGTCAATTAACGTTTACGGCAAGAGCCAAAAAGCAATAGCGGCTATTAGAGTGGGAACTAACGCTGCAATAAACAGTCGAAGTGGATTGATTCCATCATTTTCAAACTTATCCTGCAGAATGGAGAAGGCCACCGGGTTAGGCGCATTGGCTATAACAGTTAGTCCCCCACCCGTTACGGCCCCAGCAACGAGAGCGTACTTCGCAGCATCGCTAAGCCCATCTACCTGTGCGCCAAGGTAAGTAAGTGCCGCATTATCGGTGATTGCAGTGAGTCCCGTAGCGCCAATGAACAGACTAAAATCATTCAGAGATATGAGGAGAGGTTTCAACCACCAACTTTGCAAGCCCCCGAGTACGACTAATCCACCTAAGAAAAATGCGACCAACATAGCTTCTCGAATTTTTAGTTGATCCTGGTACTCACGAGTAATGGTCGCAATCCCTAAGAAAAACAAAAGCAGACCAATAAACACGATCGGATGATGAGCATAAAAAACAGTTCCAACTAAAAACAAAAGGTGGATGAGAACAAGCCCTGTTGGTGTTTTAAGTTTCGGAGATTTAAGCACTGGTAGTATTAAGGCTTTCAGTTCTTTTCGTAAAAGTACTGAAGCTATTCCACTGTTAATAACAACCGCTAGGGCCGCTTTCCAACCGAAATGCGTGAGCATAAACGGCGTCGACCATTCCCAAACACGCGCCACCATTAATACAGGCGGAGCAGCAAAGTGCGTGAGGACTCCTCCGATGGAAACATTCACAAGCAATGTTGCGAGAGTAATGTACTTCGCCCGAGTAGAAAACTTGCCGCGGAAAAAGAGGTCGAAAAGCACTAAAGCCGTGACCGTCATCGCAGCAGGCTCTGTGATAAATGATCCAAGCAACGGACCAACCACTAAAGCCGCAAAGTAAGTCGCGATGGTGGCTGGGAGAGGCAAAACTTTCGCACCCCAAAAAATAATTGTGCGCGTAAGCTCAATCAGTGGACGTGTTGCCGCAACCACCATAATCGCAAAGACAAAAAGTGGTTCTGTGAAATTTAAGTTCTCTACGTACTCAAGAGTAGTGGCATGTCCCCACAAAACCGCGCCAAACAAAACGAACACCGCTGCCCACAATCCGAAAATAACTTCCACTTCACCAAGTAGGTGAAACGTATTTTCGCCCATTGAGCCTTCAGGATATCGCGATGCGAGCGCCTGGAATCGGCTGCTCAAAAACGTGTGAACAACAGCAATCGCGAAGAAAGAAGTGGCAAGGAGTTCCAGCAAAGTTGCGTTCATGCCCTATATTCGCTTTTGGCGGTTTCTTCGTCCACCATTAATGACCGAAATCGAGCCTAAATCCTTGATTATCCAGCCACTTCCCAATAAATCTAAGGCTAACGGTCCCGTAGCTCAGTTGGATAGAGCATCTGCCTTCTAAGCAGAGGGTCGCTCGTTCGAGTCGAGCCGGGATCGCCAACTTTTCTTACAAACTCGTACTATTCTATTTTTCGGCAAGTAGCGTTCGCTAGCGCTTACTGCGACTTAGTGCCGCCCCAATAATTTCCCGGCAGGTCACAATCTTCTTCAAAAAATGCCTTACATTTACCTTGCGCCTGTAGGCGTATAAACACCGAATTCAACATCTTTTTTCTACTCTTCAGCCGCTCGGGTATTTGAGCGTCTTTAAGATTTGGACCCTTGTCCTCTCTAGGATGAAGTCCAACCATTCGCACCGTTTTAGCATCCTTTAGCATCTCTCGAATTTCTCGCTCTTCCTCAGTGCACTGTGTGACACTCAAGACGCGTCTATAAAAGAAGTCCCAAAGATTTTCTCCGTCGAATACGTAAAATCCGAGAAAGGCGACATCTTCTTTCACGTCTTTACCTTCGCAACCGAACCAAACTTGATCTACCGGGACCTCGAGATCGACAAAATTAGGAGTGCGCTTGTGGAGGGTTGATTTTTCTGATGAAAGAGGTGACTTGGCAGGGTCGCTTTGTTTCGGTAAACTGGAACAGCTTGATCCCAGAAGTGCAATGAGCAGCAGCGATGTTGCTGTCGTCATTTGCGCTGATCCTTTAAACGCTTGTGAAAGCCTCTGAGGTCTTTCATGATCTCGTCGGCCTTCTTGTTTTTTCCAAGCTGAGAATAAATACCTTTGTATTCTGCCGCCGCATCTTCCCATGTGATTTCCCTCTTGAGCCGTCGCTCAGCAAGCTTCTTCTTATGATGTAACCACCGAATTCCCGCAGCAATATTCGTCGTAGGCTCACGACTTTCCTCTACACTTAGCTCAATGTGATGATCGCGCAACTCGCCTTTTTGGTCCTGCAAAATCTTACGAGTGTTTTCAGTCACCTGAATCAATCCTCTCGCCGATCCGTCTTTACTGTTCTGATCCTTGGGCAACCTAAAACTAGATTCTGTCGCGATAAGAGCTTTTACAAAATTAGCTGTCAGAGGATCTTGAGGTTTGAAAATTTCATTCCAAAATTTAGTCCATCCCGCAATAAGTGAGTCATACTCATTGCCGTTCGGAAAACCTAAACTATCAGGGATAGGCATTACGTCTGGCAGCCCATGAAGTTGATCAAAATATAATTGGGCGATCTCACGCAACTCGTCAGCAGTATAGATTTCTGATTTTCCTGAGTTAGTACGGCAATGACCGCGACGAAGTGTCTCCCGCTCGGGGCCTTTGCCGCTTGCTGGAACACTTAGTGGGTGGGTTCGAACCCAGTGTTCCCCAACAGAACACAATCTCCACGGGTGATTCTTATCTGAATTTTGGGAGTCCGTTGCCCGTGGCGAAGTTTTCTGAGTTGAAGTGTCTTTGGATTTTCCCCGAAAAATTCTATCGAAACCTTCTTTTATAAGGCGGGCGACAAATGATTTAACCGCTCCTTCGAAAATCGATGACATCGAAGTATTGTAAAAGTCCGTTGGATAAACGGCAACTTATAAGAAGGCTATTCGCCAGCGGCAAGCCGGCGAATGATTTGTTTAAAAGCCTGCGGGTCGGTAAAGATCAATTAGCGTTTGATAAGGAAGACCGGTTTCTTCTGACAGCTTTTTAAAATAGTCGATAACTTCTGAACTCAAGTTAATTCCGACGGCCTTCTTTTTAGAAGCATAAGGGTTTTTTCGAGCCTTCATTTTTGAAAAATCATATTCCTTTTTCATAACGATTTCTTTCCTTCTTAGTAGGATTGCGCAGCCGTCGCCATTTCTTTCCCAACAAATTCGCACGACCTACTTATTTTTTACTACCCCAGTCCAACTCTTCGAGTTTTTCCAATAAAACATGGGCGATTTCAATCAACTTATTTACCGTAGCTTCATCGACGTCGGCATCTCCCGAGTATAAAATGTTGTTCCGCTTGCGATGAACATCGACGAGTATTCTTGTTTCGATTTTACTAATAGCAAGCGTATCTGAAAGAGCTTGAAAAGCAGTGTGCCTATTTTCAGATCGATAATTATGGAAGCGCAAAGCCGCTAGACCCAGCGAATGTGCCGCATTGTATGCAAGATCGAATCGACTCTCTAAATTTAAATTTTTATTTTCTGAATCGGCCAGTCTCGGCCGCGCAGAATTAAGCAGTCCGTCGAACTCGGTCCTATCTACTGGCTCAAATTTGAGCTGCCCGATTGAAGCTAAATTTTCCAATCGCTTCTTTGATTCGTCATTTAATTTCATCTGCGTTTCCTATCAAAGGAATAGTTTCTCCACTCAAAACTTTTTGTAGAAATGCGTTTTTTTTCCTCAAACGATCCTTAAATTCCCGCTTGGTGAAAAGCGTGGGGTTCACTGACCTGCCCAACTCTGACTCAACTGGTAGCAACACTTCGTACAAAATAGTTAAATCAAGTTTGTCGGAGACGATTAGGAGATCCACATCACTACGTGCAGTATCGATGTTCTTTGCAAATGAACCATAGATAAAAGCCACATCGATTTCGTCCTTAATTTTCGAAAGCGCTTTGTCGAGCAAGATTGGCGCACCTGATGTTTTCTCAATTATGTTTTTCAATTCGGAGTAAATCGGCGCCGAACGATTAACGGTGTACAATTTCTGGTTGCCCACTTGCACAACTTGAATCAGATCTGCGCTTGCTAACTTCTTTACTTCCCTCTGTACTGCGCCCGTCCCTGAGGCAGCCATCGTGATTAACTCTTTCAACGAAAACTGTTTCTCAACGTTGTTGAAAAACAATCCTAGGACCTTCTGCTGAGTCGAAGTAAATAGTGAATCCAAAAGGCCGGAACCGATATTTTTAGCTCGTTTTCTGATTGATTTCATTAGCTTACCTCCCTTAGGTATTTGGATACCTATTTTGGGTATTATAATACCCTTTTTGGGTATCGGCAACCTTTTTGTAAAACTGAAGCGCACCTGGCCTTCTAAAAGCCACGAATATCTAAACCCACAGAATTGTTGCCACTTAATATCTCACTAGCTACAAATGCCGGATGCAGACTCTCCTACTCGTATTTGCGCTTATCTCCTCAGCCTATGCCCAGATTCCAGAAGACGCCAAAAAAGCTCTAGACCGGTTGCCAGGCAAACAACTTAGTATCGAGTTCATCGTCGCAAAAGCCTTTGTTTCATCCGACTCTGTCAGAGCCATTCACGCACAAAGTTTGGCAATTGAATCAAGCTACTGGCAATCGCTCGTGAGAACCGAAACCTCGATTGGCGCTTCCGCAACTTATTCTAAAAACGACAACCGCAACGCTTCTTTGTTCGACCCAAGAAATGCAAAACTTTTTGAAGCAAACGCATCAAAGTACTTCTCAACGGGAACACTTTTAGGAGTTCAACTAAGCGAACTCAACAGCACTCTACAGCCGCAAAACACTTTCATGCCGGCTGATAAGGCGTCTGCAAGAATAACTCTCTCCCAGCAATTGCTTAAAGATGGCTTCGGCTCCATGACACGCCGGCAACTCCAAGCGGGAAAATTGTTAAAGGAAACGAGCGAGCTTACCTACAAGCAAGCGCTCCAAGATTGGACGCTTGATTTAATCGGTGTTTACTACGGCGCTTGGCTTTCACAAGCACAATTGCGCTCAACACGTTCTGACTTAGAACGACGTCAGCGCCTAGTCCGCATCACCAAGCTAAAACTAAATCGTGGCACCGCTGAACGGCCCGATCTTTTGCAAGTTGAAAGCGCACACCTTCAGGCTCGCGCGGCGTTTGATCAATCGACTCATGATTTACAAAAAACGTGGCGAGAGCTCGTTACAAATCTAAAACTTCCTGAACATTGGATTGATATTCCAGCTGAGCAGCTTCCGTTAACACTCGATGATCCGCAAAAACCTGCGCTCGCACTATGTTCAGAGAAAAGTAATATCGATAAATCACGTGACGTTGCTTTAGCCCAAAAACTCTGGAGCAAACGCGTTGCTGCGACGGAAAAGATCGCAACAGCATCAAAAAATGGAATGCTCCCTGAGCTTGCTATCGAAGGAACATACGGCAGCACCGGGACGGTTGGCGAATTTCCAGCGCGTTCCGAAGACGCATTCGGAATGAAAAACCCGGAATGGACGATCGGCCTTCGCTTTAAAATGCCACTCGGCAGATATGCAGAAAAAGCGCAGCTTGCGCAGGATATGTCCCAGTACCAACAGACGCTTGCACTTTCAGATAAAGCAAAAATTGACCACTTAAACGGTTGGGAATCAGGGTGCGCGCAATTAAAAACTTTGGTGCAAAACCAAAAGCTCCTCACCGAGGCTGTTACCTCTCTTACTGCGCGCGCCTCGCTTGAAGAACGTCGGTTTGATATCGGCCGCACAACAACCTTCAACGTCATTCTCGCGGGCGACGAAAAAGCACTCGCGGAATTGCGTCTGAACCAGATCAAAGCTTCAGCAAACCAAGCAGCGTGGGAAATACTTAAACTCAACGGTGAAGTAGAACCATTCCTCGAGAAGTCCGTAAAATCATTAAGCACGCTCGATATCTTCAAGGACAAAAATGAATCGGCTCATTGAGTTTTTCGTTAAGCAAAAAATTTTCTCTGACCTGATCGTAATCTCCGTCATGGTATTGGGCATTGCGTGTATGCTTCTCATGCGCAGAGAAGCGTTTCCGAATATCAATTTCGATTTAATTACGATCAATACGATTTTCCCTGGAGCCTCGCCCGACGAGGTTGAACGTCTAATTACTAATCCGCTTGAGATTGAACTTAAAGAAGTTACAGGAATCAAAAAAATACGCTCGGTTTCACGATCTGGCACAAGTATGATTTTCTTACAGCTTGATCCGGATCAAACCACAGAAACAGAAGCTAAGACTGACGTCCAAGACGTCGTAGATCGCTTCACTGACTTACCCGATTCTGCTGAACGCCCGATCGTCACTACTGTCGAGAGCGCTACACAACCGATTATTCAAGTCTCAGTCACCGGCGACCAGTCTCCCCTTGAACTACGTAACCTTGCTCGCGAAATTGAAAAGGATCTCGAGACCATCGCTAACGTCGCAAAAGTAACGCCCACGGGGATGCAAGACTTAGAGATTCACGTAGAAACTGAGTTATCAAAGCTAGCTAATTTAGGACTCTCTTTCGAATCTCTTATTGCGGCGCTAAGAAACCAAAATATGTCGATTCCTGGCGGCACGCTCACCAACCCCGCTGGCGAAGAGATCTTCTTAAGAACCTCAGGTGATTTCGAAACGATCGAGCAAATCGAAAACACTGTTATCCGTGCAAACGAACTTGCTCAAGGAATTCGCATTAAGGATGTCGCGAAAGTTAGCTATCAGCTAAAAGACGATGAAAAATTGTTTCGCACGAACGGCGAGCATGCGATCAACCTTACGATTTTGCGTAAGCAAGGCGCCGACTCGATTACAGTTGTCGATTTAGTAAAGAAAAAAGTTAAAGAGCTTGAGTCAAAGTATGCTGGCCGAGCGAAGCTTCGTCTTATAGACGATGAATCTGTCTGGATCAAAATGCGTCTTAATACGCTCACCGGAAACTTTCTTCTAGGTTTAGTCTTAGTTCTCATTATCTTGTCGCTCTTATTGCCACCAATGATCGCTCTTATGGTCGCACTCGGTGTCCCGTTTGCGTTCTTTGCGACTATGATTGTTTTCTACAACATCGATTACAGTTTAAACCTTCTCTCGATGCTCGGGTTAATCATCGTCGTCGGTATGCTTGTCGATGATGCGGTCGTTGCAACCGAAAACTCGATGCGACTTTTCGAAGACGGAATGCCGGCTGAAGAAGCCGCAATCAAGGGAACACAACAGGTTGTTCCATCCGTGTTCGGTTCGGTCATGACCACTGTACTTGCGTTTGCGCCGTTGATGTTCATGAGTGGGATATTCGGCAAATTTGTTAAGTTCATTCCTATGGGCGTGATCGTCGCGCTTATGTTTAGTTTGTTCGAAGCCTACTTTATTCTTCCAGGTCACTTCGCTCGCTGGGTCCGTGTGCCGTCGGAAAGCGAAAAGAGCATTTTTTACCGAATCTACGAGCGCTCACATAAATTTTGGCTAGACAAGATTGTTCCTAGATATCGAAACGCCGTGATCCTGTTTGTACGCCGCCGCTATAGGGCCGCCGGTGTTGTGGCTTTGCTTTTTGCTATAAGTCTTGTCGTTGCGACTCGCTTAAGTTTTGTTCTCTTCCCAGCTGAGGGCATTGAGATTTTCTTTATCGCTGCAGAAGCGCCGTTAGGTACGAAGCTTGAGAAAACCGGAGAACTCCTCCGCCCGTTAGAAAAGCTAGTACTCGGTTTGCCAAAAGGTGAAGTCCAAGACTTCACAACTCAGATCGGGATGCAAATGAAGGATCCCCATGATCCGACGGTCAAATTTGCATCGCACGTGGGTCTTGTAGTTGTCTATTTAACTCCCGTTAATGAGCGCGACCGAACAGCGAATGAGATTATTGCGTCGCTTCGCGAACAATCCGGATCCGTTGAGGACATCAAGTTCGTTTTCGAAAAAGTAAATCCAGGACCACCAGTGGGTAAGCCAATCAGCATCGCGGTTCAAGGCGAAAGTTACGAAGAAATCTTGCAACTAGGCGAAATCGTAAAAGCAGAGCTATTAAAAATTTCAGGTGTTTCTGATCTGGAGCTCACTCACCAACAAGGAAACAAAGAAATTCGCGTCGAAGTTCAGCAAGCTGAAGCCGCTGCCGCTGGAATCAATGTGGCAACTATTGGCCAATCAGTAAGAGCCGCGTTTGAAGGAATAGTTCCGACCTCCATTAAACGCTTAGACGAAGAAGTCGACATCCGGGTTTTATTGCCCGATCAAACTGCGAACAATCCGCAAACCCTTGCGAACTTGCAGATCCCGAACCCTGCAGGAAACTTAATCCGTCTCGGCCGTGTAGCAAAGTTTAGTGAATCTCAAGCAGTCGCAGCCCATATCCACGAGGGAAACAGGCGCGAAGTTCGAGTTCTCGGTCAAATCGATGCGACCAAGACCGACTCAGGCAAAGTGAACGCGCACATCGAGAAGATGGTCCCAGAGTTCAAAGCTAAATTCCCAAGACTAACTTTGTTATTCGGAGGCGAAAACGAAGACACGAATGAAAGTATGAAATCCCTCATGCGAACTTTCATTGTAGCGTTCATCGGAATTTTATTTATTTTGATTCTTACTTTCCAGCAAATTCTCCAACCTCTATTAGTGGCACTCACGATTCCAATCGGCTTAATGGCGGTCATTTATGCGTTCTTGCTTCATGGTCAGCCGCTGTCTTTCATGGGCATCCTAGGAACCATCGCGCTTGCAGGTGTCATCGTAAACAATGCGATCGTGCTGATGGATTTCGTCAACTATCTCCGCCTAGAAGGTCAATCCAAGATCGACAGCATCATCAACGCTGCTGAAATGAGATTAAGACCGATCTTCCTAACAACGGTTACAACCGTTGCAGGCGTCCTACCAACTGCGTACGGCATTGGTGGAGTCGACGAATTCGTAAAACCGATTGCCTTAGCACTCGGCTGGGGTTTGTTACTTGGTTCGATAATAACAGTGTTTTTCTTCCCGGTGATGATTGCAATTTTGGATGACCTTCACGGGTTCGTGGGTCGGAAATTCCGGCGACGCCTGAGATAGAGCACCTATATTCAAGCAG
>JANOUF010000290.1:0-17645 GCA_031416685.1 Bdellovibrionales bacterium | reverse complement strand
TGCAGTTAATCCTTACTGAAACAAGTGCGTGTTAACTAATGAAACGAACAACTCAGGGTTTTCCACATTCGTGCAATGGCCTTGGCCCTTGATCTCAACGAATTGTCCGTGAGGAAGTGCAGCTGCCATCGCCACTGACTTCTCTTTCGGTAGAAGCGTGTCGTGTTCGCCGTGCGCGACGCACACGGACTGAGTCACTTCGGCTAAACGAGCCGTAATGTCGATTTGTGTTAGCGCGCGAGGCACACCGAGCCAGTTGTGTTTTGAAATTCGAAAAGCATCATGAACTAAATTTTGAAAAAGCGTACTTTTCGCATCGTTGTTCAAAATAGTGGAACCGAGAACTGCCGCACAAAGATCACGATCCTTACTCATTCCTGTAAACGCATTTTGAACTTCGATAGGCAAAACAACGCCATCTGCTGCAACTGGATCGAGCAAGAAAGCGCGATGGTAAAGCGAAGGTTCTTTTAGCATCGCGAGTAGACCAATGAGCCCGCCCGTTGAGTGGCCGACCAAGCATGCTTTGCGAACGCCTAGTTGTTCGAGAAGATTATTGTAATCGTGAGCCAAAGTTTCCATTGCGAGACTATCTTCGCTCACTGGAGCAGCGCTGTCGCCTGAGCCGCGCCATTCAGCAAAAATCGCTCGACCTTCCATGCGAGGGTTCGTTTGGCTATTCCAAACTTCAAGAGCAGGTTTCCACCACGCATTTGAAGCGAGATTCCCGTGCATGAAAACGGTGTCCATCGGCAAGACGCCTTCATGGATTTCGTAATTCATTTCAAACCCGAACAAATTCATCTTTGCCATAAATTACTCCCGAGGAAGATCGGAGATTAAAGTTCGGCTGCCATCATGGACGGTTCCATTGCGACGATCAGCAAACACGGTGCGGCCGTTTGAAAACACACGGTTACCGCGCAAAATTTCACCGATAACGGCAGAACTGAAATTAGGAATTTCTTCGTTGATTTTATGTTTTGTTCCCTCGAATACAACACGGCTCTCGCGGGCACGATGTGGAAGGGCATTCCATGCCGCATCAGTAACATCTTTTTTTAAGTACTCATCGCGTCCTGCGATTACCATGTGGAATTTTCCATGAGGAATGCGATCAACTATGTCTGCCCATAAATATTTGCGCACGCCAAACGCCATCCACAAAGTTGCATGGAGCTTATACGGATGATCGAACACAGAGGGCTCAGCTGCAGGGTAGGTCGTGTATACAATTTGGAGTAGGAAGTATGCGTAGAGTTCATCGTCTGAAGCTGGATTCAACGGGTATGTGATACGCACCCGCTTGATTTGCATTCTGATCCATGCGTCTTGTTCCGCAATTGGCGCGACATACGGAGCCATAGCGACGCAATTCAAAACATGCTCAGGGAACATCGCCGTGTACATCGATACGATCATGCCACCATAAGACAAACCCACGAAATGCATCGGGCGCCGCAAATCCATGCGCACCAAGAGTTTGCGAAGATCCTTGATTTGATCGAGATAATGAATTTCGCCTTTCACTTTTCCGTATCGCTTAAGGCTTTGGAGCTGCCCCATCATGTCCCAGCGAAGAACGCCAAAACCTTGTCTCTGTAAACCTTTTGCGAAGCCTTCAAAGTATCGAGTGTCGTGCGTAAGACCGTTGGCGATCACGACTACTGGCTGGCCCGGTTTCGGTTCCATGAAGTCGACGAAGAGTTCACGCCCGCGCTCGATTTCAACGAAGCCTTTGTAATCAGCGTGCGCTTCAGAAACCCCAGCAGCAAAAGCCAACACAAAGACGATGGCGAGAACAAAAACCTTCATCAACCCCTCCAGAAAAAATCGAGATGCAAAACTTAGATTACTAAAGCGCCGTCGACGCTAATCACTGTGCCGCTGATGTAACTCGCTTCTTCACTCGCAAGAAACATGACGGCATTTGCGATATCGCGTGGTTGCCCTAAGCGGCCCGCAGGAATTTTCTGTTCAATCTGCGCGCGCGCTTCAGCCGGCATCGCTTCCACCATCGGTGTCAGCGTAAAACCAGGAGCAACCGCATTGACCGTGAAGCCTTTGCGCGAAAGTTCGCGCGCCCACGTTTTTGTCATGCCGATGACGCCTGCTTTGGCCGCAACATAGTTTGTCTGGCCGAAATTGCCATACAAAGCGACGACACTTGAAATATTGATAATGCGCTTGGGAGTTTGATCATTTTTAAACTTCGGCAGAAGCGATTTGGTGATGTTGAACACACCAGTCAAATTGGTGTCGATGACCGCTTGCCAGTCTTCAACTTCCATCTTTGAAAAAGATTTATCGCGTGTGATGCCAGCGTTATTCACAACGGTATCCACAGGCCATGGAAGTGCCTTGGTTGCGGCTTCAACCGACGCCCATTTGCTGACATCGACTTGAGCGAAGTGAACACGATCTTTATATTGCTTAAGTTCTATTCGTGCGACGTCCAATCCGTCCTGGGCATAGTCCCAAACGGCAACGGTGGCTCCGGCGGCTAAAAAGTTTTTGGTGAGTTCGAGGCCGATACCGCGAGCTCCACCAGTTACAACGACATGACGGTTGGAAAAATTAAACGTGATATTCATTCGGCTACCTGTAGAGGTGTCGAGCAATGCTCGTCAATGGTGCATTCACTCTAGTTGCTGAAAAATAGGGCACATTTTCATGAACTGTAGAGCGCCCCCAACCCTTTGAAACTGCTTGCCTTGCTAGGTGTAAAATGCAAATACAGAAGGCGAATAATTGCCTTAATTGGAGACGGTGCGACTATGCGCGGCGACCAGAACGACTATAACAAGGGCGGCATGATCGCTTTTGTTTTCTCAATGGTATTTACCCTTTTATTCTTCGTTTACGTTTCTTTCATTCACAAAGGTGTGGATCTGAAAGAAGTGGCGGAGGCGCAACCGGAGCTTGAACAAACGCTCGCCGGAACTGAAGCTGCTCCGGCGGGACCAAAAAAAATTGCAGACATTGCTGGTGTTCAAACCGCCTGGATCAGCACACCTGAACTCGTTGAGCATGGAGCAGCGGCCTACACGACAAACTGTGCAATGTGCCACGGACCGAAAGGGATGGGCGATGGACCTGCGGGAGCCGCACTCGTTCCAAAGCCACGTAACCTTGTTGAAGGAAAGTGGGCGAAGAGCGGCGACTCACTTGGATTGTTCGACACACTCAAAAATGGGCTACCAGGTACGAGCATGGCGCCGTTCGGTCATTTGCCGGTCAACGAGCGTTGGGCAATCGTTCATTACATTCGCTCGATCACACAAAACAAAGTTGCTGATAACGAAGCTGCGCTGAAAACAAAAGCGCCTTCACTTAAATAAGGAATTCTTAGTGATCGTCTCTCGCTCTTACAAGTTCACGAGATCTGCAGCGACGGCTTTGGCTGCCGTCTTTGCACTCTGTGCAACTTCTGAAGCTCGCGAGATCGGCATCACTAAGGAAGGCCCAAGCAATCAAACTCCAGCACAACTTCAAGATGTTGGCGTCACAGAAAAACTTGGCAACAAAGTTGATCTCTCACTTCCGTTTCGCGACGAAGAAGGCAATGCCGTTACGCTCGGTACCTACTTCAACTCAGGTAAGCCTGTTCTCTTGAGTCCTGCCTATTACACTTGCCCAAACCTTTGTAACTACCATCTCAATGGCATGGTCGACATGCTTCGTAAGCTGAATTGGACTGTGGGCCGCGAGTTTGAATACGTCGTTGTGAGTATCGATCCGCTCGACACTCCTGCGGTGGCGAAAGCGAAAAAAGAGAATTACTTAAAAGCTTACGGTCGTCTCGATGCGAGTCGTGGATGGCACTTCCTCACTGGTGATGAAGCATCTGTTAAGGCGCTGATGAATCAAGTTGGATTTAATTATCGCTGGGACGAAGAGGGTAAACAGTACGCTCACGTTTCTTCAGCACAAGTCATCACTCCAAAAGGCGAAATATCTCGCTACTTAAACGGGATTACCTTTGATCCACAAACCGTTCGCCTCTCGATGGTCGAAGCAAGCAACGGTGTGGTCGGCAGCATCGTCGATAAAATTATTCTTTATTGTTTTCATTATGATCCGAAAGCCAGCAAGTACACTCCGTACATCTTTGGAGTTATGCGACTGGGCGGGATTTTATTTCTGATCGTGATGCTTGCGTTCTTTGCGCCATTTTGGTGGCGCCAACGTAAACTTATAGGAGATGCGTAATTATGTGGTCGTGGCTGTTACCACTTGCCCATGCGGGTTCAAGCACGTTTGCCCCTGATCAAGGATCGAAAATTGCCGGGGACTGGGACGCGCTCTACATGTTCCTCGTTGTTTCGAGTTTGATCTCGTTCATCATTTTGATTGGCGGAATGTGCTACTTCGTTTGGAAGTTCCGACGTCGCTCAGGAACAGATAAGACTGCGTACATCACGCACAATCATACGCTTGAGTTCCTCTGGAGCTTCATTCCGTTTTTGATTTTCATGTTCGTGTTTGCTTGGGGCTGGATCATCTATCACGACATGCGCAAGTTCCCAGACAACGCACTTGAAGTTCATGTCTACGGTAAAAAATGGGATTGGCGTTTCGTTTATAAGAGCGGCAAAGAAGCCACTTCTACTCTCGATGCAAACAACCAAAAAGTTCCCGCAACGATGGTTGTTCCAATCAATCGCCCAGTGAAACTAATTATGGCTTCGGAAAAAGTTGTCGCTGGCGCACAAGATCCTTCGGATCGCCCAGTGCTTCACAGCTTCTTCATTCCGGGTTTCCGCGTAAAACAAGATATAGTTCCAGGCCGCTACACAGCTTTGTGGTTTGAAGCGAACAAGCTCGGAACGTTCAACGTGTTCTGCGCAGAGTATTGCGGCGCTGGTCACTCGGCGATGCGTGGCCTCGTTAAAGTTGTAAGCCAAGCGGATTTTGAAAATTGGCTTTCATCCGAAGGCGCAGCTGGCGGCGGAAGCCTTGCTGAGCAAGGCAAAGCTCTTTACCAGGAAAAAGCATGCTTCAGCTGCCACAGCTTGGATGGCACACGAATCGTAGGACCAACCTTCAAAGGTCTTTTCGGCTCAACTGAAAAGCTTGAAGGTGGCGGAACCGCGAAAGTGGACGAAGACTATATTCGTGAATCGATTTTAACTCCTCAGGCAAAAATCACAGCGACGTATCCACCGTCGATGCCACCGTTTGCCGGTGTGTTGAGTGAAGAGCAAATCAACGCGATCATTGAATTCATAAAAACTGTAAAATAAGGGAGGGTGGTCATGGCAGCAGCAGGTCACTCAGGCGAAAATTATTTAAATCATCAAAAAGGTCTGTGGTCATGGTTGAGCACAACTGATCACAAGCGCATCGGAATCCTCTACGGAATCACGATCATGATTTTCTTTATGGTGGGTGGTCTCGCAGCGATTGCGATTCGTACGGAACTTTGGTCAGCAGGACCAACGATTGTTAATGCAGATACCTACAATCGTTTGATGACCTATCACGGGGCGATCATGGTCTTCCTGGTCATCATCCCTGGTATTCCGGCCTTCCTCGGGAATTTTATATTACCAATGCATCTAGGGGCTGCCGACGTCGCATTTCCGCGACTGAACTTGTTTAGTTGGTATTGCTTACTCGCGGGTGCAGCAATCGCACTCAGCTCACTTTTCTTCGGTGGAGCTGATACGGGTTGGACGTTCTATACTCCGTACTCGATTCAAACAAAGCCTGCGACCATGCTCGTAGCGTTCGGGGTTTTCGTTGCGGGATTCTCGTCAATTCTAACGGGACTTAACTTCGTCGTTACGACTCACAAACTTCGTGCACCTGGCATGACAATGAATCGCATTCCACTTTTTGTGTGGGCGCTTTATTCGACTGCGATCTTGCAGGTTCTTGGAACTCCGGTTCTTGCGATTACAGTTTTGTTACTCGCAATGGAAAACATCTTCGGCATCGGTTTCTTTGATCCGTCACTTGGTGGCGACCCGGTATTGTTCCAACACTTTTTCTGGTTCTACTCGCATCCCGCGGTTTACATCATGATCCTCCCGGCGTTCGGTGTGATTTCGGAACTAGTGACAGCCTTCTCTCGCAAAACGATCTTTGGTTACACGGCGATCGCATATTCATCACTTGCAATCGCGGCGGTGAGCTTCTTCGTGTGGGGTCACCACATGTTCGTTTCCGGCCAATCTGAATTGGCGGCTGTTATATTTTCGTTCATCACAATGCTCGTTGGTGTTCCGACAGCGATTAAGCTCTTTAACTGGATCGCAACGATGTACAAGGGGTCGATCAACTTGGCGTCACCAATGTTGTTCGCACTTGGCTTTATGTTCTTGTTCACCATCGGTGGTGTGACAGGAATTATCTTAGCGGTCATCGCGATCGACGTGCACTTCCACGATACTTACTTCGTAGTTGCTCACTTCCATTACGTAATGGTTGGCGGAACGTTGATGGCGATCATGGGCGGAGTTCTTTACTGGTTCCCGAAAATGTTCGGAAAGATGTTCCACGAAGGTTGGGCGCGTCTTTCGTTCCTAGGGATTTTCATTGGCTTTAACGTCACGTTCTTCCCGCAATTTATTTTGGGCGCGCACGGTATGCCACGTCGTTATTTCGATTACCTACCGGTGTACGAAAGCCTAAATAAAATTTCGACGGTTGGTGCTTACTTAATTTTTGCTGGCTTCATTTGTGGTGCGATTTCGATCTTCTGGGGATTACTCAAAGGCGAGAAAGCTCCAGCCAATCCATGGGGTGCAAAAACACTTGAGTGGACGGCAGCATCACCTCCCACATTCCATAACTTCGATAAAACTCCAGTCGTAACGGCAGGTCCATATGAGTATCGCTGATCATCATGCTGATCCGGAAAATGCGCACGTAGCACATCATTTCGAAAATGCTGAGCACCAGTATGCGACAGCAAAAGAAGGAATGTGGGCTTTCTTGTGTACAGAGATTTTGATGTTCGGAGGTTTGTTCGTTGCATACCTCATTTACCATCACGCGTATCCGCTCACGTTTAAGTGGGGCTCGGATAATTTTCTGAATTGGAAACTTGGTGCTGCGAACACAGTCGTACTGTTGACGAGCTCTCTAACGATGGCATTGGGTATTTACTACGTCCAACATCGCAACGCTAAAAAAGCGGTAATGAATCTTTGGATCACGCTTCTTTGCGGTGCGATTTTCATGGTCATCAAGGGCTTTGAGTATAGCCATAAGTTTCATGAAGGATGGCTGCCGGGTTCATGGTTCAAACCTGAGGCTCTGGCTAAGCAAATTTCATTGGGCGCGCCAGAAAATATTCCTCTCTATACTTCATTCTATTTCATGATGTCGGGCTTACACGCGCTTCACGTGTTGTTCGGTATGGGTGCGATTTTTTGGGTTCTCTTGCGCACGCGCAAAGGGGAATTTGGTCCGCACTATTATACTCCGGTTGAGAACGTTGGGCTTTTTTGGCATTTGGTCGACTTGGTTTGGATCTATCTCTTCCCACTTTTGTATTTGGTAGGGTGATTTATGGCGGCTCACGCTTCAGCAGACGGAAAACACGTTCCTCACATCATTCCACTCGGGACTTACATGAAAGTCTTCTGGACTCTCATTGCTCTAACTGTCGTGACAGTGGCGGCATCGCGCGTGGACTTCGGAATGTTAAACGGCGTTATCGCATTCGGTATCGCATCGGTGAAAGCCGGTCTTGTCATGGCGATCTTCATGCACTTGAAATACGACAACATGCTTAATCGAGTGATCATTGGCAGTGCCATATTCTTCTTGATCGTGTTTTACCTCTTCTGCTGGATGGACGAAGCATCTCGTGTAGTTATTGAGGGAGTGCTCTGATAAATTCTCTGGTAAGTTCTTTGGGGACTTCTTTTAAACAGTTTTTGAATCTCACTAAGTCCGGCATCGTTTTGTTTGTTCTGATCACTGGCAGCATCGGCTATCTCATGAGCTGGCCGATGTACGACGATTGGAACTGGACACATTACCTTCTCACCTTAGCAGCACTTTATTTTCTCTCAGCAGGTAGCTTCACGCTCAACCAGGCGCAGGAAGCTCGCATTGATCGTAAAATGGCTCGCACAGAAAATCGCCCGATTCCAGCTGGGAAAATCTCAATTTTTCAGGCGTGCATTTTAGGTTTCGGTTTTTTACTCATCGGCATTCTCGCAGCGATACTCGTCAACGAGCGAGTGTTGGTGCTGGGACTTTTCACTGTCATTTTCTATAACGTTTGGTACACACTCTACTGGAAAAGACAGTGGGCATTCGGCGCGGTACCTGGCGCAATTCCTGGGGCTTTGCCAGTTGTGATTGGCTTTGCCGCAAATTCGGAGCTCTTACTTTCACCGACGTGCATTTATGCGTTTTTGATTATGTTCTTATGGCAGATGCCGCACTTCTGGTCGATCGCGATACGTTTTAAGGATGATTACTCTTTGGGTGGAATTCCCGTGTTGCCTGTTGCTCTCGGAGTTGATCGCACGATTTATCACATGGGCCTTTATATGTTCGCATACCTTGCCGTTGCAGTCGCGGCTCCAGCGTTTGTAACGGCGAATTTCTTTTATCTGATTGTGGCTTTGCCGTTCGCGTTTAAGGTTCTTTGGGAATTTATTAAATTCTGGCGCTCAGGTGGAGCGCGCGAGGCGTGGCTGCCGTTTTTCTTGTGGACCAATTTTTCTGTCATCGTGTTTTTAATCGGCCCAGTCGTCGATAAGTGGCACTTGAGTCAGGGCTAAGACATGTCTCGTCGGTTTCTAAACGTTTTCAAAGTTTTAATCGTAATGACTGTAGGGCTGATGGCACTTGGCGCGGGTGTTCGTGCAATGCACGCAGGACTTTCGTGTCCCGATTGGCCTCTGTGTTTTGGCAAAGTCATTCCTGATTTCCACGTCGGCGTTTATTTCGAATTTATTCATCGTGCTTATGCTGGCCTTGTCGCTCTTTTATTTTTCGGTTGTTTGTTTCTACTCGTGCGAAATCCGAAGGTTGCCAGATCAGTAAAGGTTTTAGGCTTTTTTGCGCTGATCACTTTGCTCACGCAAATCGTAATGGGTGGTCTGACTGTTCTTAAGCTTTTGCAAGTTTCCGTTGTAACGTCACATCTACTTCTCGCTGCGACGTTCGCGGCTTTACTTTTAATAATGTACTCGTTACTTACGCGTTGGACGGTGGCAAAGCCACGAGCGAAATTGCCTGGCCGATTTAAATGGCCATTCTTATTATTTCCTTTGGCTGTGTTCGGGCAAATTTGGCTCGGTGGTCTCGTAGCAACGTCATATGCGGGAGCTGCTTGCGTTGATTTTCCAACGTGTAACGGTCAGTGGATTCCGACTTGGGATGGTCCGATTGGTTTGCAGGTCATGCACCGGTTTGGCGCGTACGCAATTGCGCTTTACGCGATCGTTCTATTTCTTCTCGTTTTCATGAATCGCAGAAAAAAATTCGTCACCCACCAACTGAGTGCCATGAGCCGAAAGATGTTGTCGGTTGTTGCTTTGCAAATTTGCGTGGGTGTCGCCAATGTGTTGTTCTTCATTCCTGCTTGGCTGACAGTGCTGCACCAGTTGATGGCGATGATCATTTTGCTCACCGCACTTCGAGCAGCTTTTATCGCCCGCGAAATTTCTTGAGGCTCTTAGACGCCAGGACCCGGATAGTCGGGCTGCTGATCAGGCGCTGCTTTTTTAAATTCTGAAAGTTCCAAGCACGCTTTTGCAACTCGGTCGACCGTCGGGAATTTCGACACGTCGACGTTGAATCGTTTTGCCGTGAACGTGTGCGGTACGATGAAACAATCGGCTGCCGTTACTTTGTCTCCAACGGCATACTTTCCTGCGGTTTTATTTAAAACTTTTTCTGCTGCCTCAAGTCCCACGACATTGAAGTGATGGGCCCAGGCGTTTTTCTTTTCTTGATCAAAGCCAGCGCGCTTCTCAAGCTCTTGTAGAACATTGAGATTCACAAACGGCTGCGTACCACTATTAATGATTTCGTTGATTTGCCGGATCTGCGCTCGCGTGACTACGTCTTTTGGAAAAAGTGCGGGCTCAGGATTTATTTCTTCTAAGTACTCGATGATCGCAACCGATTGGCCAATCACTTTCCCTTTGTGAATTAAGGTGGGCACTTGTTTCGATGGATTAAGATCCTGGTAGGTCGACTGGTGCTGTTCGCCGCCATTATTGAGAAGGTGAACCGCGCGATATTCATAGGGAATACCCTTCAGATTTAGGGCAATCCGCACCCGGAACGACGCAGAACTTCGAAAATAGCTGTACAGAACAAACTCCGCCATACCCGAACCATATCCCAAAAGGCGCCAGGCTACGAAAGGTTTCGCAGGCGCGAAACAAGGGGGAGCCTGGCGCCTTTTGGTGGCGCACTTGCGTTAGCGGTGATAGAACCGCGTTATGAAGCTTGGAAGTTTGAAATCTAAGATGAAATCACTGAGTCGGGATGGCGAGCTTATCGTTGTGAGTTCTGACAATACGTCGGGCGTTCGTGCAACTGGCATCGCAAATTCGTTGCGTGAGGCAATTGAGGATTGGGGTAACGCCAAACCTAAACTTCAAGAGCTCTCCGAGAATTTGAATTCAGGTAAAGCCAAGGGAATCTTTCGGATTGATGAAGCCCAGCTTCATTCGGCAATGCCTCGTGCGTTTCAATGGGTCGACGGTTCAGCATATATTCATCACGTAAAGCTTGTGAGGTTGGCGCGTAAAGCTCCACTACCTGAGACACTCGAAACTGTTCCACTCATGTATCAAGGTGGAAGCGACGATTTTCTCGCACCTCGAGAAGATATTCCGCAGCTTGATCCCAAGCATGGCACGGACTTCGAAGGTGAAGTGGCCGTTGTAGTGGATGATGTTCCGATGGGGATTTCTCCAGAAGATGCGCTCAAGAAAATTTTATTGTTCATGATCGTTAACGATGTTTCTTTGCGAGGTTTGATTCCTGAGGAACTCGCGAGCGGATTTGGGTTTTTTCAAAGTAAACCGTCCTCTGCTTTTGCGCCATTTGCTGTCACCGAAGATGAGTTAAAAGGTGCATGGAAAAATGGACGCATTCATCTGCCTTTGAGCGTGAAACTCAACGATCAGTTTTTCGGAAATGCGGATGCGGGTAAAATGCATTTTCATTTTGGACAATTGATCGCACACGCGGCGCGGACTCGTAATCTTAAGGCTGGAACTGTTATTGGTAGCGGTACGGTTTCAAACGACGATTCTAAGGTTGGAAGTAGTTGTCTCGTTGAGCGCCGAATGATTGAAACGATTGAATCAGGCGAGGCTAAGACTCCCTTCATGAAGGTCGGCGACGTCGTCCAAATTGAAATGTTTGATAAAGACGGACAAAATATTTTTGGATCTATTCGCCAAAAGGTTGCGAAAGCAAATGCGGCCCAGTAAATCGCAGCTTCTCACGACTTACCGGCAACTTCTCGCGAAGCTCGATCAAAAATTCACGGAAATCCAGCAGCGAAACTTAAGCAAAATGAAATGCGGGCAAGGATGCCATTCGTGTTGCGTTCCTAACCTGACGACATTCGAAATCGAGCGAGAAAACCTCAATGAACTCATACAATCGATCCCGGGCCTCGAGAAGAAGCTTCGTGATCTTGAAGCGCGAGACCCATTTCTAGGAAAGCGTTGCAGGTTTCTTGAGTCAGATGGCAACTGTGCTGTCTATGAGGCGCGCCCGCTCGTCTGCCGTAGCCACGGGGCGCCACTCTTTTCAAAGCGCGATGATGGAGCATCACTAAGGGATGTTTGTCCGCTAAACTTCGAGGACATCAAGAACTTAAGCGACCTGGCCTCCGACGATTTCATTAACTTAGATCTCTTGAATACGCTTCTAGCGGCTATCAACAAAGAATTAGATCCGAGCGGGGCGCGAACACCACTCTCAGTGGATCAAATTGTTAGACCTTGACCTCTTCGCAGCTTCGCTAAAGAATTTCTCTAGCTGGTTTCTTTAAATTGGGGGTTTTGTGAGACATCTCATCGCTTTGCTTTTTGTGTTTTCGGTCGCGGTACCCGCAAACGCAGCATTCGTTGCAAAATGCTGGGGCGGCAGCTGTCTTGCTAACGGTTGGACAGTAACCGACACCCAACGCGGAACTTCAGTCGACTACGCTTGTGTCGACGGTGACTGCACTCAAAACGGTTGGAATTTTCTAAATCTTGGCTACGTAAAGTGTTCGCCTGGTGGTTGCTTCACAGAGGGTTGGACAGTTTATGATGGCACTTTTGGGAAAGTCGTTTGTAGAGACGGTTCGTGTTTGACGAGCGGTTGGGATTTCTTCGGACCTCGTGGAGCCGAGAATATTCGCTGTGTAAATAGCGACTGCGCAGCTAACGGTTGGACGCATCTTTTCGCTGGTGGATTTCGCAAAGTTCGCTGTTTAAACAGCGGATGTTTCAGCGACGGTTACATCTGGTATTGATTTGCGAGTCTCGGACGCGAACTGTTTAATTCTATTTTGTAATTGATCACGATCCTTCAGCGGCCAGTGGAGCTTTTTAGTTTCGGTGGTCGTGAGTGCCGGATAAACTTCATCATCACTAAGTGTAATAACGTAATCCAAATTATCGAGGAAATGCGTACTGAGTTGTTCGTAACTCTCTAAGCAAGCACTCTCGATACGTGCAACGTCGCCAAAGATCTCGCGGCCAATCTCTTTTGCGAGCTGGCTTTGACCTGAGTTGGCTTCGCACATGAACAGAATATTCATTCCTTCTGACCTCTCCTAGCGAACACTGACGCCGCCAAGCATTTTGCGACTTAAAACGTTTGGCCGCAAGACGCCGCCAATTCTTGAAGAACAATACATGATCACGACACGCAACGCGTTCACTGGAAGCGACTCTTAATTTTACCAGTAAAATCAGCTAGTTAAACATGGTCTAGTATTTTTGAACCAGTACCTTGCAATGTATAGTACCTAGTTGTATACAGTAGTTGTTGGAGCGAAAGGGGCGGCTGGTGAATCCGCAATTTAACAAAGGCGTCGTCGAACTTTGCGTTTTGTCTCTGGTGAGCAAGCGCGATTTTTACGGCTACGAACTCGTCGAGGCGATCTCGAGTCGCATCGAGATTTCAGAGGGCACGATCTATCCGATCTTGCGCCGCCTGACCCAAGAAAAATATTTCGAAACGTATTTGCAGGAGTCCAGCGAAGGACCGCCGCGCAAATACTACCGAATGACTACACAAGGCCGCAAGGCGACCGAAGCTTTAATTAAGGAATGGGTTCAGTTCAGCGAGAGCGTAAAAAATTTGATTCAAGTCGGAGCAAAGAAATGAATCGCACGGAATTTTTAGAAGCACTTCGAAAACACTTGGGCCACTTGCCTACAACAGAAGCGGAAGAAATCATCCGCGATCAAGACGAATACATTCGGGACGCCGTTCGCAGCGGTCGAAACGAGGATGAAGTCGTACGCGGACTTGGCGATCCGACAAACTTTGCCGGAAGCTTAAGTGCTGAATCGAAAATTGAGAAAGCTGAACAAGCAACTTCCATCAGGCAGCAGTCGAAGTCTGCATTTAGCGCAGCACTCGCGCTGATTGTATTAGCGCCATTGAACTTGATTTTTGTTCTTGGGCCATTTCTCGGGGTATGTGGAATTTTGATCGGCGGATGGGCGCTCTCGGGCGGTGTTTTAGTTGGTTCGGTTGCGGTACTAGGAGCCTTCATCGTGAAAGGGCTCTTCGTATCCGCCAGCCTGCTTGCGCAAATCTCAACTTTGTTTTTCATCCTCGGTGTCATTGGCTTAAGCGCACTCGGCGCGATCATCATGTTGAAAATGACGGAAGTGTTTCTCAAGGGAACGATCGCCTACCTTCGCTGGAATTTAAATTTTGTCCGCGGTCGCGTGTAAGGAGCAGAAAATGAATTTAGGCAAGTTTGCACTCATCACTTTAATTTTCACAGTCGCCTGCTTTGGGATTTCGTATGCAACAGTGCCCAAGGGTGAACACAAGCACTTTTATCCGCTTTCGCTGTTAGATTCTTGGAAGAACTTCCATATCGTTAAAAATCTGAGTGGATCTAAAGACGTCAACATCTCCGAGAATATTCCCGCAACTGGAATCGGAAAACTCCAAATTCATGTCGAAGCTGGAGACATTGTGCTTCGCTCAAGTGAAACAACGGAAGTAACGGTTAATTTGAACGGACAATTCTCAAAGGAAAACCCACTCGAGATCGACCAACGAGAAAATGAAATTGTCGTTCGTGTCCATGAAGGTTCTCTATTTGATGGCGGCGAAGGAGTTCTCGAAGTTGGTATTCCTGCGAGCATTCGCGAGCTCATGATAGCAACGGTAAGTGGTCAAGTGGGCGGCGACATCCCAGCCCTTCAGAGTTTCAATCTTGCGAGTGTCTCTGGAGATTTAAAGTTTTCAAACCTCGATATTCCTTCATTGAAGATTGCATCGGTGAGCGGCGATATCGAGCTCAATGGCAAAATGAGCGAAGTCAATTTGGTATCAGTGTCGGGCGACATACTAGTTCAGTCTGAGAATCCATCTGCATCGATTAAGGTAAATTCCACTTCTGGCGATGTAGCCTTAAGCTTCAGCTCGCAAGCAGACGCAAGAGTGAAGTTTAAATCGGTGAGCGGCGAAGCGAAGATTCAAAGTGGAACAACATCGCGCGATTTTTCTAACGATCTCGTTTTAGGCAAAGGTAACGGCGCGGTCTCAATCGAAACGATCTCAGGGAACCTCCTAATTGACGGAGCTGGACAAAACTTTTGAGCGTTTGCTCAGAAGCACATAACTCGCGGGTCAATTTTGTAGATTCAGTCACCTATATTTAGAAGCTATGAGTGCTTGATTAAGTGTTGTTTTATGTCACGAACAGCGATTGACGTTGCCCGGGCGCATGCCTAAATAGCGAACGGGGCACAAATTTTTTTGGGGGCGCTATGCATTCAGTTCTATTGGTCGAAGATTCTACGGATTCATTTAATCTTGTAAAACGCTCTTTGGGCGGGATCCAAATCGAATGGGTGCGTACTCTTGCTGATGCATCACGCGTACTTCAGCGTAAGACGTTCGACTTGATTCTTCTCGATGTCATGCTCCCTGATGGCGACGGCTTTCGCCTTTGCTCGATCTTACAAACTGACGACAAACTCAAAACGATCCCAGTCATTTTCCTTACTGCGAAGAACGCAGTTTCAGACAAAGTTCTTGGCTTCTCGGTTGGCGCTGATGACTTCCTAACAAAGCCGTTCGATCCGCTCGAGCTTAAGGCTCGCGTTGACGCTCGCTTGAGGAAGCGTGATCGCGAAAAAGTTGAGGCCGATATCGTTCGCTTAGGCGAAATCGAGATCAACAAGAGCACTCAAAAAGTTCATATGATGTCCAATGGTCAAAACGAAGAAGTGGATTTGACTCCAATCGAATTCAAACTTCTTTTGTTCCTCTCGAAAGACGTAAACAAAGTTCACTCGCGCGATGAAATTCTCAATGCTGTTTGGGGCGAAAGCATTCACGTATATAGCCGTAGCGTTGATACGCACATCTCTAAGCTCCGTAAGAAGCTTGGCGATAAGGCGTCGTATATCGAATCCGCCCACGGCGCTGGTTACCGCTTCATAGTTCCTGAGCCAACTTCACCGCAAATATTCGAAGTATCGCACCCGCAGCCAGTTCGTGTTCCGGTAGCGCATTTCTAAAAGCTATCTAAAAGCGACTATATTAAGGAGGCCTCAAAGCCTCCTTTTTTTATCTGACTTATCATTTGAAAATGTCGACCTTCTTTACATGCAATTGTTTGATTACTTCGACACTTCTCTAAGACCTCGAAACCTCGTATCCCGCATTGGGAATTGAGATGCAGATTTCTGGCAACCCAGCCGATCCACTGTAAGCTTGAAGTAGAGGGGAAATATGGGACGTATTCTGTTAGCAGCTCTAGCAATGTTAGTAATGCCGAATGATAGTCAGGCATGCGACAACCAAATGAATGTGTCTGTGCGCCAAGTCGGTCCTCCTATTAAGGTGGTCGAGAAGAAGCGAGCAGCTGAGTTCATCCTTTTCCGTGGCGACATGCGGATGCAGCAAGAAGTAGCGTCGTTAGCCCAGCGGGAACAGCAACAGGAACACACGCCTTTAATGGCTTCGGCGCCTGAACCGGCCGCTGAGATGGCACCAGCTCCTGCGCCAGTTCAAGTGGTTGCGGCTAAAAAAGCTGAGCCTAAGAAGGCTGTCGTAAAAAAAGAAATAGCTAAAAAGGAAACACCGAAAAAGACGAATATCGCTAAAAACGCGTCGTCTACTAAGGAAATTAAGTCGTCTAAGAATCTAGCTAAAAAAGATATCGCCAAGAAAGATGCGGTAAAAAAGGCTAAGCGAGCGGTTGCGGCCGCTACTAAGCCTAGAAAGCATCGTATTCAGCGTTCGCCAGCGTCAATCGGACCTGCGATCGCTATAGCGAACCAGTAAGACCGATAATATCTTCCAGGGCGTCAGCAATGATTGACTGCCCTGGCATCTCGTTAGAGGACTTGTTCCAATATGGAACAAGATATCCAGGCCTGTATTTCGACCCTACAGGTCTTACTTCAAGACACATCGAAGCTCGACGATCTTCCTGAGGATCAGCGCATTGCTTTGATGGCGGCGGCAGGCCGACTCTCACGCCCAGCGCGCGAAGAATTTCGAGTTCGTGGCCGTGAGATCGATCGCGCACGCAAAAAAAAGGTCCGAGCCGAGGATCGCAAGGTTCGAGCGTTAACTGGGATTCGCGAAGCGCGAGTTAATTCTGTGTTTAGTGCTCCTCTTCAAATTGAAGGGGAAGTTAGCCGTGCGGAAACTCGTGAAATGAAATCGGCGCGCAACTGTTACGTTTGCAAAGCCGAGTTTACTAAGCTTCATCATTTCTACGATACGATGTGCCTGACGTGTGCGGACTTTAATTATAAAAAACGTTTTCAGACAGCATCACTCCACGGCCAAGTTGCGATCATTACAGGTTCGCGATTAAAGATCGGTTATCACGCAACACTCATGATGTTACGCGCAGGTGCGCGTGTGATTGCAACCACACGTTTTCCAGTTGATTCAGCAGAACGCTTTGCGCGCGAAACCGATTACGATCAATGGTGCGACCGTCTTGAGATTTATGGTTTGGATTTGCGTCACACACCAAGTGTTGAAATTTTCACGCGCTATTGCGAACAGCATCTCGACCGACTCGACATTCTTATCAACAACGCAGCTCAGACTGTTCGTCGTCCGCCAGGATTTTACGCACACATGATGGCAGGTGAGCTTCGTGCTTTTAATGAGAACAGTCCGAAGGCGCAAAAACTTCTTGAAATGCACGAGCGATGCAAATCGCAACTCAATGCCCTTTGTGCTTCGCCAGGTGTTGAGAGTAATTCTGCTTTACCAGTGAGATGGCACGGCACAGGACCAGGAATTGGACTTCGTCATTCTGCACAGCTGTCGCAAATTCCTTATTCCTTCGACGACTCACTCGCAGTCGAAGAAATTTTCCCGATTGGAAAGCTAGATGCAGATCTTCAGCAGGTTGACCTTCGCACGACAAACAGCTGGCGCTTAAAGCTTGCCGATGTTCCGACGCCAGAAATGCTCGAAGTTCAGCTCGT
>JANOUF010000289.1:0-7794 GCA_031416685.1 Bdellovibrionales bacterium | reverse complement strand
TTAAGTATCGCAAGGGGTTAGAAAATTTATGTTACACACGAAAGCACTTAAAAATTCGATTCTCGCTCTAGGGATTTTGATTCTCAGCGGATCTGCTTTCGCCGCCCCTTCCTCTTCGCATGAGTTCGGCACTTGCCTCCCTGGAATGGACTGCTACACGGCTGCAATCTCGAAGAGCAAACTCGATGAGCTTCGCGACATTCAGAATTCTGGGGACATGCAGAATTATCAGATTTATTACAAGGATGATCAGGTTCAGAAAGCAAGGTCGCAAGAACTTGGTTCAATTGGAATGATCATTAGTCCAAACACTAAATCGCGCGGGACCGCATTCCTTGTTGATCAATGCCACGTGCTTACTGCTCAACATGTTGAATCATCAAAACCGCAAATGGCAAATCCTGCTCCTCGACTTCACTTCTTCTTTGGCCAAGGCAACTACAAGGGATTCGAAAAGCCTGTTACGGGAACCGTTGTGCGCCAAGGCGGTTACGATGAGCGATTACAAAATAACGCAAATGATTGGATGCTTATCAAGTTGGATGAGTGCGTCGGCGCTCGCGTCGGTTATGCGCGGATTAAACCTGAAAGCCGCACTCGTCCGGATGAGAAAGCCCTAAAAATCGCTGGATTCCCGGCTGGCAAAGAATTCGATAGTGGGCTCTGGGTTGACCCGACCTGCTCGATCAAGCGCGAACGCGCTGGCGCTTGGTTGCATGATTGCGCAAGCGATCGAGGTAGCTCAGGAGCACCATTATTTTATGTCACACGGCAAGGAACTAAGTCTGTTGTTAACGTTGTTGGTCTCCATGTGTACGGAGTGCACGCAAATCTAACTGCTACATGGCAGGCAGACAACTCTAACATCGCAGCTCAGATGGACTCAATCTATGAAGCCATTAAGAACGATATCAATCCATAAGCTCATTTCGTAAAAAAGTTCGACATTATTCGTCTCATATTTTCCTAGCAATAAGTCTTAATTCTGAGCGATCGAATTCCGATAAATAATCAGGTGTTTCGTACGTTTGGAGAAAAAACCTGAAATTACGGTCACAACTCATTATCATGATTTGTATCGCGCTAACTTTTGCGCCGATAGTTGAAGCTAAGAAAAGCTTGTCGACTCGAAATTTTGCACCTCGTTCCGCTCACTCATCATCGAAAGAATCTGTTCGCTATAGTCGGGAGTTAACTTCGAGCGGGGAAGTTGAGACGATTGTTTCTGAAAACAGCACCGTCATTAAGGTTGATAAAAACCGAGATGGAATTGTCGATCTATTTTCGATCGACAGGGACGACACGAGAGTCGAAGGGTTCGCAAACCGAGGAGGACTGTTTCAGATTGTAAAATTGCGAACTCGGGAGAAGTCTGGTTTTCACTACTCGATACTTCAATACTCAAAGAAAAACAAATCTTACCAAGTTGTCTTCTATAAACGAGAATCGTTTCACAAATACCTACACGCTGATGCGTGCGATCTTTCAGTTACCTCACTCGAAACACTTTCAAAGTGGACCAATGACGCAAAATTAAAAGCGCAGGCAGGCAATTATTCAAGTGCCATGAAAGAAAGCTGCCAAGAAGGAGCATTCAAGGAAAGTGGTGCACAGATTAGCGAAGCAATGGCGGCATTAGCAAATGCGTTCGAGAAAAAAGAGGAAGGTCACCCACCCGTCCACCGACTTGCATCGTGCCTCGGCCAGAAACTCGGTGATCCGTTCATTGGTTACCGAATGCGAAGTCATTTGCTGAAATATCAAATCCCGAGAAGCGACAAAGCCCTACCAGAAATTTCATGTAACAGAAAATCCGGCCCACCTGCTAGTTTTGATGAGTCGACAAAAGTGATTGGGATCCACGCAATTCCACCCAAGACATATGGCAGACCCGATCAGAAAGTCGCATTTTATTCTGCACTACTAAGTCACGAACTCCTGCATCGCGCTGGGCTTGCCAAAGAAAAAGCCACTAAGGACGCTGTCTCATGCTGTCTCTTAGAAGAAGACTACCCGAAATGTAAGGCAGACCAGACAGGGGATTCCGAGGCGGAACTATTTGATGCATACGCGGACTATCCAGAGATCGCGGACTACATTGCGGGTAAAATAAACCCCAACGGAGAAATCGACGAGAAAATCAGGACGGATTTGCGCCAATTGCATTCCGAATTTCCCGTAGCTTGCCGATTTCAAGGTCATTCTACTTATCTCTCAGCCGACGATACGGAGAAATCTTGCAAGGATGCATATTCCCAGCATATCGATAAAATCTATAAAGCCGTTGGGCTTGCACTGCCTGAAAACGTAAAATCGTCTTTCATAGAGGCGTGCTACGGGACAAAGGATAGCCTCAGCGGAGGCGCGGGCTGCCCAATACGTGCCCTATCGAAATCCTCCGAATCGCTTGCTGGCGGGAACATCGATGAGATGATCGGTACCGTTAAAGATGCAAATGCAGAACAACAGATGCCAAACATGAAGAGAGTTCTGCCGAACCCGCAGGGCGCTGGCAAAGACGCAACCGACGCAGGCCGTGATGAACAAAACAGCGCACCCTCCCAAGACCTCGGCACAATGCCGCCTCCAGTAAGCAGCGGAACTATTAACGTTGATCAGCCGCGCGCAGTTCAAGCGGCAGTACAGAACATGCACAACTCAGCGAACAGGGCTCAAGCGAACGCGGTGAATCTCAACAATGCAATTTCCCAAGCGTTCGCGAGTCCGCGCAAATCTAATGACAGTTACTATGCAGCAAGTGCACGGGCTGATTCTGGGTCGAGCCGAACTCCGGCAAGCCAATCGAAACTATCGCTGCCAACACAATCCAATATTTCGCTGCCAACGTTCGGCGGGATTCCAGTTCTTTTTGGATCAACTGTGGCAAACGCAAATGAACCAAAAGGTGCCACAGGTTCTAGTTCCGAAATCGTTGACGGCGGAGGATCACGCCGCACTTTAATTTCTTCTTCGAAGACGACCACAGTTACCGACTCATACAACGAGTCTTCTTCTGGTGGCGGAAGCAGCGGTTCTTTAGGTTCAGCTGCACCATCACAAAGAGCAAATAGACAGCCCGCTCAGTCACAAACCTTCAGCGCAGAACAAATCGTATATGGAAACTGGACCGGAGTAAGCTCCGCTCTGAACAACGCCAATCAACAATCACAAATTCAGTCTTGGATTGAACGCACACGAACAGAGCTTGATCCACCACCAGGTCAAGGGCTTACGATTCCGCCTCGCGGCGGCCCTGCTGAGTACAGATTAGTTTATCCAGCGAGCGGCCCGCCTGTTCTTAAAACTCTTAAGAAGAGGCGCACATGACGACGAGCAAGCGCCGCCCAGTACTTTTAGGGATGAGCTTGAGCATCCTCGTGGTTTACGCGATTTGGTCAACGGCGCTCTATTTCCGTGACAGCAAAAAATTCTATGAGGAGTTTCGCGACAAAGCTCGCGAAGGATTGATTGCAGAAATTCAACTTGCAACAAAACTCATGCGCCACGGTGAATTTGAACTCTTAGAAGAACGGCTTCAGAGAGATATCGACAATGCCGTCATTACTGCATACGTAATCAAAAAAAATGGCAAGATCTTTTCGGGCATAGATCGAACTGAAAAAATCGCACAACTTCCTAAGAGTGCACCTTTTGAAATCATGCACATCCCAGACAACTACTCTTGGTCAATCGCCAAACACGGCGACTACGAAGTTACAATTCTCGTTTTTGATTCTGTTAGTACATATATCGGAAAACATTTTAGGCACATGCTCCCGATGCTCGCTCGCGATATCGCAATTGTTGCTCTCATGTGCGCGTTTATCCTCACCTACTTCCTCCGCGACATCTCGCAAATGCTAAAAGCCATGGGTTCCACCCGCAAAGATCGAAAGTACACGCACGTGGCGCCGCGCTCGGAAGAGGGCGTGATAATGATGCGCGGCCTGAATGCCATGGAACATTCGATGCGCGTGCTTAAAGCTGAGAATAACATTCTCAAAAACCAAGTACTCTCGGCTCTTAATTCAGAACTCTCGTCAGGCAAAAAGCCGCCGTATGAATTCAACTGTACACTCGTCCGCGTTGACGTGAATAACTTCTCCTATATTTTCAATCATCACCCGGTTGAAGAATTTATGAGTGTCGTGAATCACTTCTTTGAGAGGGTCACAGAGATTGTTTCGCGCTATCAGGGCTTTGTTTATGAGTTCGTTGGCGATGAAGTGATTTTCTATTTTAAAGATGATGATCATGCGAACTCTGCACTCACCGCTCTTAGCGCACTAAGAGACATTTCGGCTGTTGCAGTTGAGCTTGATGAAGAGATCAAAGCTAAAAAAGGTTACGAGTTTCATATTAAGTGTTCAGCTGCGCACGGAAATCTCAGATTCGGGCCCCAAGTAAATGGCTACTCGCTAGCGGGCGCAATTCTCATTGATACAGTGCGAATTCTCTCACTTATCCAGGACCGCAACGTTAATAGCATCTATTTCTCAGACGATATAAACAGCCGACTCCGTCCTCTAGTAAGCACCATACCCCAAGCGCAAGCGATTCTTAAAGGTTCAAGCGTTGTTCGTGAGATTTGGTCGTACGAATCTCACCAAGAACTCTATGGAATAATAGAAACGCTTACACCTGAAACTGCAAGTGCTCTTGCCTACTACCGATCAGATGATCACATCTGCTCGATTCTTCAGTATTTGCGTGAGCACGCACGCACCATGGAGATGCGCTCATTTATTGCGATGTGCTCTGAGCTTCGCAATATGAACCTCACCGAGTCTTCGTCAAGAGTGGTTTCGCAATACAAACTACTTATGAAAGAGATGATCCGTCACTGTATCGGAACTGTCTCGCACGTTGATGACGAGTTCCGCCTATCGAGCACAATCACTCTTTGTAATCACATCGTTGATAAAACGACGTTTGATAAAGAGTTAAAGCCTTACTTTAACGATTGTTTGAAAAACAAGAACCGCCGCGTGGTTGCAAATGCGCTAGACGTCTTCTCGCATTTCCAAGTGAGTGATGATGCCGGAGCCATTCGTGAACTCATGAGCCATAAAGATAACCGAGTGGCTGCAAACGCTATTGTTCGCGAAGGTATGAAAGCACTCAATAAGAATGTTATTAAGCATTTAAACCGAATGCTAAAAGCCACTGCTCCGAATTTCAGAGCATCCGGCTTTTATGTGATGGGTGAACTAGCACTTCATCATAAGAACTCAAATCCTGTTTATTACGAGACGAATGTTAACTTCCACCGACTCTTCTCTGAGATTGAGTTTGGTTTAAATGATGAGAGCGAGATGGTCCGCAGGCAATCACTCATCGCTGCTCGTAAGATCGATGATACGAAGATCTCAAAACTGGTTATGGATAAGTACGAGAAGCTCGAAGACCAAACTCGTAAAACTGAAGTCGAGCAACTCTTCTTAGAGCAACAACTTGGCCAGCTGAAGGTGGCCGCATGAGAGTGATGCTCAAAGCCGGCAAAATTACTTTAGCCGAAGATCGGTTGATCTTTGAAACTGCGGATAAGCGCGGGCGCGCGGATCTTCCGCTAAAAGCCGAAGGGTTTGTCACCCAACTCCAATCTGGCGTTGATATTGAGACTTTCATTCTTAATCATCAATCTCGTGGGATTGCAGTCGACTACATCACTCTTAAAAATGCTTTGCTGGGATTGTACTTCGGTGACTGTATAAAAAATCGCGGCGAGCTTACACCACTAATCGAATCGTGGAGTCACCCGCCTCTCAGAGAGCCGATGCTTCTCGCTCCAATTTTCAGAGCACAACCGAAGCAAGCTGAAAATGGCCAAGGCATGTTCATGTTTACTTTGGCCTCGGTCGTATTCTTGGCTTTTATTCTACTCGCGATGCCGCAGGCGCAATCGTTTTTTAAACCAGATCAACGCTTTTGGTTACTGACGATACTCGCGCCGAGTGCGGCATTAAGTGCGACCTCATTGTTTTTCCATTTCTTAAGCATGCTTCTCGGTCACGTAACTCCTGGACTAGGAGTTCGCCTTTCACCAATGGGACTTCACTTCGAGGTCGACTCGCACTTCTACAAAAAACATCCGCTTGTTGGACTTGGAATAAGCGCGATTCTCTCCGTCGCAATGATTAAAGTGGCGGCGCTTGAAGTTTTAAAGATTGCGCCAAATAATTTTACTCACTCATTAGTCTATTCGTTCTTTGATGGAATCGCGTTAGCACTTCTTTCGATGCAGCTTATGCCAGGGCTGAAAACGGCATGGGCGTGTTCGCGCTATGAGCTCTCAAAACGCGGAAAACTTCAGGGCATAACGACTTCATCATCGCTTTCTTCAACGTATTTAGGATTCGGAATCGCAGGGCTTTGCTTTGCTCTCGGCTTCGTTGCCCTTCGCATATTCGACACTCTTAAACTCTTCGGCAAACCAAGCCTCATCTGGGAATACGCAGGAGCTTCAGGCTTTGGGCTTCTCGCCATCGGAATATTTTTCGCAAGTTTTATGTTACGTGATATTCTCTCGGGGCTTGAGGAATTGGCTGACGACGTTGAACTTTTTAAACCAGCTCAAAAAAACATTGAAAAATTTTGGTCCTTTATTTCAACGAGCCATAAAGAGCGAGACTTCAGAGAAGTTCAAGAGGTCCTTCAGCACCACAACCTCTTCGAGCAAATGCCGAAAGAATATCGCGCAGAACTTGCAGGTGGCGCATCGATCCTACGATGCGCAGCTGGCTCACGCTTAATTCGCCAATCAAGTCACACGACAGAATTGTTTATTCTCTTAAGCGGCTCTGTGGGCGTTTACCGACGACAATACGATCAACACGAATCACGTCTGGTAGTTCGGCTTTCACCGGGTTCCGTTTTTGGAGAAGCCGGATTTTTCTTTAACCAAGAACGCTCTGCCGACGTCATTGCACTCGACACCGTTCGAGTTCTAAGAATTAAGCAACCCACCAAAGCTATAGCCAAAAACAATAATGCAGAAGCAGCTGAGCAGTTTAGATTGAAAATGTGGGCAACTCACGCGCTCGCAAATTCCGACCTCTTCCGCCATCTACCAAATGAAGCACTCTTTCAAATCTTAAACGGCTCAGAGCCAGTTCGCTTTGCTAAGGGCGAAATAGTCATCCTTGAAGAAGAACCGGCGGATAGTCTTTTGATTTGCGTTCAAGGTGCAGCGAAAGTTTCGATTCAAGATCAGGACCGCGGAGTGGTTAAAGCAGGCGATGTTATCGGCGAAATTGGTTTGATTTGGAATACGAAGAGAACGGCGAGCGTTGTAGCTTCTGAAGATTCGATTTATCTAAAATTACCTGCGCATCAAGTGCGAGTTCTCTTTAGCCGAAATTTATTTTTAGCTGCCCGCCTTCAAGAATTAGGCGCCGAGCGATTATACCGCGATAAAAAATCACAAGCCGCGTAATACCAATCCAACTTCGCAAAGATCATTCACTTTTTCTAGCCACGCATCCGTGTGACCAGTTCCTTGCGTTTGTTCGATTTCTCGAATGAGCTCGGTTTCGGTTATGCGACCATTTTCAAGTAACACATCAACTATTGCAGCCGACGACCAATCAGCGGAACGAGTGCGAAGCTTCCAGCCTTCATTACCGCGCACGCGATAAACGAAAGCCATCGTCTTTTCTTCAGCCGGTGCGCCTTCACCGTGCCAAGCAACGAAATCCCAATCCAATCGTAAAATCTGAGTGGTTGGGTTCAGAACATACTCGCCAGTTGCTAAAGCACCGGCCTCGCTAACTTCATTTGATGGGCTATATAACG
>JANOUF010000288.1:0-9127 GCA_031416685.1 Bdellovibrionales bacterium | reverse complement strand
CGGCCATCGCTGTGCTTGAACTTCGATACAACAACTATCATTCAAGCGGATCGCGATTACTTGCGTACCCTTATTCACAGTGCAGGCACTATCGGCCTAAATACTAATAACGGGACGGTTTGCCCGTGATGAAGTTTGCGCTGTCAATCCTTGCATCGCTTTCATTTTCACAAAGCGCAGTCGCTGCTGAGCTAAGTGAAACTTGGACATCGGTTCGCGCGATGGGAATGGGCAATGCTTTCACTGCACACGTAAGTAGTTCAGACGCATTATTTTATAATCCCGCCGGGCTTGCGCGCGAAGGCGGATTTAAGTGGACAGTTTTTGATCCACGAGTCGGTCTTGCTGATCCAACGGAACTTCAAGAGGCAGCTACGTTGATGAACGGCACCGATATGGCAGCGTTTTTTAATAACATGTATAACGTTCCAATTTGGGTGAGTGCGGGAACGAAGACTGCCGTTCGCTTTGGCAACTTTGCTTTTGCAGGTTTTGGCAGCTCTGATGTTTCGGCATATCTTACCAACCCTGCGTATCCGTCATTCAACTTAGCGTACTTTGTTGATTACGGAGGTGCGATGGGCGTTGGAATTCCAGCTGGTCCGTTCATGAACCTCGGTGTCGGTTTTCGTCGAATCACACGAACAGGGACATCGGCACCGCTTGGTGCAGCTGATCTCGCAGGAATCGGAAACAGCGCTGCCAACCTGCAAGCTGAATTGCAAAATCGAGGTACTGGTTACGGTTTAGATTTAGCTGCGGTATTCACTTTACCTTCGCCAGTGAAGCCATTGTTTTCAATTGTATGGAAAAATATTGGGAATACGGAATTTCAACTTGAAAGTGGTGCTGCCCCTCCGCAACCCATTCTCTCAGAGATTGTTCTCGGTACTGCACTTGAAATTGAGCTGCCTTTGATGACAATCACGCCTGCACTAGATTACAAACACTTGAATCGTACAGATGTGCAAATGGGAAAAAAGATTCACTTAGGGATAGAAGTTAGTCTCCCAGTAATTGATTTGCGTGCCGGAATCAACCAAGGCTATTACTGTTTTGGCGGAGGCTTTAACACGGGAATTCTTCGCATCGATGCGGCAACTTACGGCGTCGAACTCGGTGAGTATCCCGGTCAGCTGCAAGATCGTCGTTACATGGTACAGGTTGCATTTGAACTTGGTTTCAGCTCGCCATTCGGTGGGAGTGGTGCCGCAGGCTCAAAAGACGGATCAAGCTCTCGCCCTCGACTCAAACAACGTCGGTAATCGTTAGTTAAGCGTTTCAGCAAACGGCTAGAAGTTTACTGAAGATTGTTCTAATCTTAGCGGCTAAGCATGCTCATTCTTCAATCAATCTCAGGACCGAAAGATCAACAGGCTTTGCTTGCGGAATTTGATCCGCAGCCGGGCACTTGGGTCGTCTCTGATTTAAAATCTAAATTGGATTTGCAACGACGTCTCATGACGTCTCGCGATTTCATTTCGGGTGAGAGTGTTTTGCGCGCAAGCGAACTTTGGAAAATTCTCCTCACGCGTTTGCGACCCGACATTCAGGTCGTTTCAAAAGAATTTTCGGTTACGTTGATTTCGGAAGAACTCAGTGCGCGGAGTGAAGCATGGGCTCAATCTCCAGGCGCCGCACAAACAGCTTACAAATACATGGGCCAACTTATGCCGATCCTCTCGCACCCAGAAGGTAGCGAGATGATGAGTGCGTGGCTTGAAAAACACGAGGCGAGTAAAATCCGTTGGGGTCGCTGGTTTCAGGTCTGCACAGAGCTTTGGGCGAAATTTTTAGATCGCGGAATTATTGCTGCTCCCTGGGTGAGTGGTGTCCTGGTTAACGAAGTTGGATTTGAGAAAGTTTGGAGCCGGCCTTTGATATTCGATCTTGGTGCAGAAATGAATCAAGTTGAGGCCGATCTAATCGCTTTGCTTGGGAATTTCGTTCCGATCACTGTCGTTCAGCCGCGCCCGGTTTGGCGCGAAGAGTATAAGCGTTCATTACTGGCGTACGAGATTCTTGAGCAAAAGCCAAAGATATCAAAAACGGTTTTCTCAACTGGTGATTCTGATCCAGATAATTTCCAGCATCGTGAGTATCGGAAGTTTACGACGATGCTCGCTGAAGTAAAACACGCTGTCGCTACTGCGCGAACGTGGTTGGCTAGCGGAGTTGCTGCTGATAGCATTGCGATCGCTTCACCCGATATTGAAACTTACTGGCCCGTGCTTTGTTCTTATTTGGATCAGGAGGGAATTCCTTCTCAAAAACCGAAAGTCGCTCGTCTTCACGGTTTTCCAGATATTGCTCAGTGGATGTCGACGTTACGTTTGCGAACGGGTGGACATGGTGAGTCTGATCTTGAAGTCAGTCTCTATGAACACGCTGCGAATTTGCCGACATTAAGTTACGAGAAATTTAAAGTTCTATTTTCTGCGGTCTATTCCCGCGAGGATCTCGAACGCGACAGCGGGCTCGCAAAACTTTATTCAATTGAGTTAAACGATTCGCAACTTGTTGACCGTGATACTTTCATTGCATGGTCGCTTAAATCACTGCCGGAAACTGCAGATCGATTGCGGATCGAAACAATTTTAAAGAAGCTTTTCTCCGAATGCCCGGAGATCACGACTCTGCAAACGTCACGGTGGATGAACTACCTCGAGGAACTCGCGACGCGCACTGAAGTGCGCATTCGTGATGGCCTGACTGATGGCGTGTCGTGTATCAATCTTGAAAGCTGTGAAAACTCTCCCGCGAGTCACATGATTCTTTTGGGTTTGACTGAATCAGCGCTAAAGAGTGGCGCTGACACTGCAATTCTCTTTGGCGATATACAATCGCTTGCGTCGGAGTTTGGTTTTCATTTGCAATCTCAAGATCAAGCAAAGCTTGAGTTCGAAGCACGTTGGGTTATCGATAATTCTTCTCGTGAGCTGGTGCTATGCGTGCCTGAAACGGATTTTGATGGTGCCGTACAGGCGCCTGCTTGGCTTTGGGTTAAAGGAACACAAGACGCAAAGCTAGAAGTTGAAGTCACTCTTCCGGATCGGACTCGCTGGGATGAAATTCAGCATGCCTCAATCCCTTGGATTGCCGGCTTTCGAAAATGGAATAAAGATCGCGAAACCCGGCTGCAAAATTCTTTGAATGAAGATCTGGGATTTGCAGAGCTTCCGAACTATGCATTCGAAAAAATAGATCGACTTTCCGCTTCGGCAATCGAGGACTATCGGAAATGTCCGTTTATTTTTGCAGCAAAGCGTTTGTTTCGGCTTTCCGATCTCCCGACGCTCGATCTCGATGTCGACCCCAGCACGCGGGGAAAACTGTTACATGCGATCTTTCAGAGGCTTACGCATGAGCCGATGCAATTTGAATTTAAGCGAAACGACCTTGAGCAAGTTGTAGAGCTTGCTCGCGCGCAGGCGGAAGTCAAAATTTACGATGAGCGTTTGTGGCCAAGCATGCGCCTTCGCTATGTCGAGATTGCTCAACGTTTTTTGAATTTCGAAAAAGAATGGCGTAAGCAATTCCCAAAAACCAAAACCCTTGACCGCGAAGTGATGGTAAAGGGTTTTGTTGATCGAGAAACCGGAGAATTGATTCCAGAAACTCGCGCCGGCGCAATCACCTTTACCGGAATGATTGATCGAATCGACACGGACGACGAGGGCAATGCGGCTGTTATTGATTACAAAAGTTCAGCTTCGCGGTTAAAGCAATACGGAAGCTGGATAGCCGAGCACCAGCTACAACTTTTACTTTATGCAATCGCGTTTGAAAATAAACTCACCGCGCATGATCCGCAAAATGTCGTTTCTGCAGTGTACTATGTTGCGCGCACGATGGAGCGAGATATCGGTTTTAAAATTGATGACGCCGATCAGGGCCTTTTTGTTTGCGAAGGTCAGAAGAAGAACAAGATTAGCCTCAGCGCGCGTAACGAATTATTTCGAGAGGTGACGAAGATCGTTCAAAGTGTGATTGGAAATATGCACGTCGGTCGTTTTCAGCCAATTCCGTATGACACAAAAATTTGCACAACTTGCCAATGGAGTGCCGTATGTCGGGCGCCGCACTTGAACACTTAAAAGAGCACGTCATCGTGCGTGCAGGTGCGGGTGCTGGGAAAACGCGCCGGTTGACCTATCAGGTACTTGATACGGCAGCAGCATTTCATAAGGAACATAATCGTTTCCCACGTATGATCGTGACGACATTCACCCGCAAGGCGACGCAAGAGTTGCGAGAGCGTTTGATGGTGACCGCTTTAAAAGAGCGTCCAGAGCTTATCGATTTTGTAAATTCGCGTTCGCACTTGGTTGTTTCAACGATTCACGGTGTCTTAGACATTTATATGAAGCGCTATGGCGGCAATATTTGTATTGATCCGGGCTACAGCATTTTGTCTTCAACAGAAGCCGATCGTTTGTCTCGGCAGGTGGTTAGACAACTTTTGGTGGGTTCGGATGAGTACCAAAACTTGCTAGAGCTTTATGGCTTTGATCGCTTGGTCTTCTGCTTAAGAAAATTCGATGAAGTACGTATGCGAGTTCCCTCTGCTCAACCATATCGTGCAAAGACGTTCGCAGAACTTTTCAAATCCTACCGAAATACTATGGTCGCAGAGGTTAATATCGTTTGCGATTCCATCGATGCTGAATCAGAAAATGAAAAATGGCTGGAGTTTTCGAAGTGGTTTCGTGGCTTGGCTTCACAGCTCGAAAATCAAGACTGGGAAAAGTATCGTACAACGTTTATTCAACAACTAGATGGCGTTCGGAAGCCAGCGTTTACCAAAGCAAAGCCTCCTGTTGATGAAGAGACGTCAAAATCACTCGAAGCGGTTTTAAAAGATATCAAAGGCTTGTGCGACGATGTGTTTGACCCTGAAGAATGGGTTCGTGCGTCCGAAATATTCATGCACCTAGAAAAAATGGGCATCGCTTTCTCGGAAGCGCTATCAGACCAAAAAATTCGGCGAGGCGCAGTTGAGATCTCAGATCTCGAGCTCTTTACGATGCGATGTATGCGGGAACATCCTGAAACCGTCCGCTCGTTTGCTGAAGAGTGGGATTATTGGTTAATTGACGAATATCAAGACACGAGCCCGTTTCAAGTCGATCTTATTCGTCAATTGAGTACTGGAAAGCCAAACTTCATCGTCGGAGATCCTCAGCAGTCGATTTATTTGTTCCGCGGTGCTCGTTCAGAAGTCTTTCAGCAAAAAGAAAAAGAAATTTTGGCGGGCGGCGGTTCACAGGATTTTTTAAAGAAGAATTACCGGTCACGTCCAGAATTGCTCTTGTTCTTCAACGATCTATTCTCACGTCTAGAAGTTCCGTTTCAACCCATGGATCCGAATATCAAAGATGGAATGGAATTGAGCACATCTGATTCGATTGCCCGATTTGTGGTTTTGCCTAAAACGGAAGACGAAGAAGAGTCAGAGCAAAACGAACTAGCGGCGATCGCAGACCATATCCATAATTTGTTAAAAGCGGGCGCACATCCTGAAGATATCTGCGTTCTTGCGAGAACAAATCAAACGTTGATTGATGTTGCAGGATATTTAGCGCAATTTCATTTACCAACGCAGGTCCACTCCGCAACTGGGTTCTACTCGCGCCGCGAGACGATGGACGCACTCTCGCTCTTAAAATTCTTAGTGAATCCTTACGACAACCTCAACACTGTTGAGCTACTTCGCTCGCCATGGTTTCGAATTCCAGATGAGCAATTGGTTCTAGGTGTGAATAATGAAGGGTCGCATTCGCATTGGGAGAAGATCACGAAGTCTCCGTTTGCAAACGACGAAGCTGTCCTACGACTTAAAGATTGGCTTTCGCGAAGGTCTGGCCTGGGAATTAGCGAAGTGTTTCGCGAAGCTTTGATCGAAGCAGGTTTCGTTGATCTCTCGCATGTCCATGACCACAGCGGAAGACGTGAAAGTAATATTTGGAAGCTTCTGTCAAAGCTTTCGCGCGATGAGAATAATCCGGGATTCAACTATCTCGATTTCATCTGCCAATCCGAGCGCGATCTCAGGGATTCAAGTGGTGCGGAAGAAAGCGATGCAATCGCAGCGGTTGAGCCGAATCGAATCAACTTAATGACGATTCATGCCTCGAAAGGGTTGCAGTTCAAACACGTAATCGTTCCGCGTATGGCACAAATGCCTCGAGTAACGACTTACGAAGATTTTACGTTCAATGAACAAGCAAAACTTTGGGCTGTCCGTGTTCCTCGCGGTGAAGACATGGATATGAAAGCAACTCTTCCGGAAAAAGTTTGGCTCGATACATTTCGAGAACAGGAAAAAGAAGAACACGCGCGAGTTTTGTACGTTGCTCTCACCCGTGCAGTAGAGTCTGTGTTCTTGAGTTGGGTGGGGAAACCCGCAGCAAACTCATGGGCCTCGATGCTTCGTTGGGATTTATCTGTGGGAATTCACGAAGGTGAATCTTATAGTTACTCAGTTGAAGATTCTGTCGCCGCACCGACTGTTACTGATGCCGCTTCTGTTTCGCACGAGGAGCCTCGAAAAGCTTGGCGTGGGGTAACGGATACTGAAGTACGCGTTCGGCAAAATACTTCGGTCACTGAAATTTTGGATCGTTCCGCCGCAATCATGGGTACGCGTGACGTTTTAACTATACCGATTCGTTTAAAACTTGCAGCTCAAGGAACCGCCGTTCACCGCTTGCTAGAAGCACTCAAAAGTCCATCAACGGAGAGCGTTCGAAATTTGGTTAAACGTTGGTTCCCTGGGAAGGAAGAGAAAGTGACGAAGGCCGTTGCTTTCGTCACTTCAGTTTCAGAGCCGCCACTGAAAGCCTTAATCCAAGAAGGCTTTGTCGAATGGGGATTTGCTTTTTTGCACAATGGTGTTTTGATCGAAGGACAAATCGATTTGTGGGGGCGCGAAGGTAGCACCGTATGGGTTGCCGACTACAAAACGGGTAGTCCTGAGGGCCGCGAAAAAGCATTTAAGCAGCTTGCGCTTTATGCGCTAGCTCTACGAAAAGGCGGCGAAGTAAAAAAAGGCGACACGGTTCGATTAGCCGCCATTTATCCATTTGCAGAACAAATCTATATCGAAGATGAACCAGCGCAAGATTACTACGCCAAGATTTTTACCCCGAACTGATTATTTCGTCGTCCTATTTAGCTGTCGTCTCAGGTAATAGGCGGCCGATTTTGCCATCATCAGTCGAATAGTAGAGGTAACCATCAGGCCCGGATCGAACGTTGCGAAATCGTTTTCCCTCTAGAACAACTTCTTGGCTAGCAACTTTGGTTCCATCGAGCACCACTCTGCGGATTTGTTGTCCGCCTAAGCAGCCCACGAACAAACTGTCTTTCCACTTTGGAAATTTGTCTCCCGAATAAAATGCGATATTGCTCGGAGAAATACTTGGCGTCCAATGCACAATGGGTTTTTCCATGCCGGCCTTCTCGGCGCCATCGCCAATCTTAAGACCATAATATTCACGACCATGGGTCACAATTGGCCAACCATAATTGGCGCCTGGCTTGATGAGATTAATTTCGTCTCCGCCACGTGGACCCATTTCTGCTTCGTATAAGTCGCCTGTGGTCGGATGAAGTGCGAGACCTTGTTGATTGCGATGCCCGAGACTCCAAATTTCTGGGAGCGCATCTTTTTGCGCAGTGAACGGATTGTCCTTCGGCACTTTTCCGTCGTGAAAGAGTCTGACGACCTTTCCATTATGGTGCGAAAGCATCTGAACTTCTTTTCGTTCGTTGCGCTCACCAATCGTAACGAACACATGTTCGCCTTTAAAAACGATGCGAGAGCCAAAGTGGATGTCGTCCGTTCCTGCGTTCTTTGCCTGAAGAAGCTTCTGTAAATCTGTGAGTTTTTCGCCTGACAACTTCGCACGAGCAAAAGTCGTCGCCATTTCTTTTTCTGAGATGTTTTCGCTGTAAGTAAAATAGACAAAATTATTTTTTGCAAAATCTGGGTGCAGCTTCACATCAAGCAGACCGCCTTGGCCGACATTAGCAACAGCCGGCACGCCTGCGAGTTGTTTTGATTCTTTCGTTTTGGGATCGAAAACGTGCATGCCGCCGTTACGAACGGTATAGATGATCCTCTCGTCAGGAAGAAAATCGAAACTCCAAATTATTCCGCCGCGAGAAAAAATTTCTTCGTTTTTGAACTTCTCGCTTTCGGATTGTTGGGGTGCCGCAAATGCTGCGCTAAAAAGCAATACGGTTAGGATTGCGGTAAATGATTTCATGAAGGGCACCTCTATTAACCAAGTAACCAAGTTCCTGAGACTGAACAAGAACATACGACCCGCATAGGTTGGGTCAACTACTACGAAAGCGTTCAATGAATCACGACGCGTGTCGCGCATAGCCCGGGACCGCATGCTTAGCCCTGAGGTACAGATCGAATCATCGAGACTATCCTGTCAGAAGGATTGCCCTCAACAAATCGGCTTCAGTCATCAACTAGATAAAACTCACCACGCCGGCCTTGCCGATGCTGCTTCGTGAGCAATCCCATCTCAAGAGCAATCCGCGCCAAATAGCCATATGATGCTTGAAAAATGTTTGTCTCGACGTAGTTCATCACTTCTAAGAAAGCGCGTTTTCCTGTCACAACCCGTGAGTGGGCGAGAGCGTCCCAGAATTTTCCAAATGGCTTTCCTTTGCGTGCACCTGTAACTAATCGAGCGATCATAGCCGTGATTGTGCGCAGAAATCTCTGGAATGCAGCTCGGGATGGGAAGCTCACAAACAAATGAAGGTGATTGCCGTTATTTGAATAAGAGTGAAGCTTTGCGCCTGCGCGGTAAACTTCATTATCAATTAGCAACTTAATATCAATATCGCGATTGTAATTGCGCATCGAGAGCTTGCCCTTCGCACACGATGCTTTAAGTGTCAGGAATAGCGGTTTTTTGCGGTCAAAAGGCCGCTGAACTTTTCTTTTGCCCGTGCGGCGGTCTTTTCCGTTAACAGCACCACCGTACTCGGCACGGCCCGCGCGGAATTCAGATTTTGAATTGAAAAAATCGAGTTGAGTCTTTCGCATGCGTTAATCTTATGGGGCAATATAATAATAGTCAATGAAAAAGAGCGGTTA
>JANOUF010000287.1:0-2028 GCA_031416685.1 Bdellovibrionales bacterium | reverse complement strand
TGAAAAAAAATAAAAATTTGGCGCCGTATAAAGAATCTAACATTCCGGTAGATATGAAAACGATGCGCGCGTTCCGCGCTGAGATGTTGTCTCGCATTAGTTCGACAGACGCCAAAATAGATAGCCTTGAATCTAGAATAGATAGGCTCGAATCCAAAGTTGACGGCCTTACCGCAGAAATAAAAGCCATGAATGCAGCCCTGAATGCAAAGATTGATAGCGGTATCGCCGAGATGAAATCTATATTTCATCAGGCGTTTATGATGTTCGAAGAGCAAAATCTCCGGAATAAACAGGCGTATGATTCGGCCGCAGTTTCGTATGAAGCGGTGCAAGATCTCAAACGCCAAATCAAACCAGAATGCCTCGGAGAGTGATGCCGAGGTAAACCGTCTACTCCAACAACAGAGTCATATGGTCTTCGTCGTAGTACTTGCCGTCGACGATCATGGCTTTGGGCTCGACGCCCCACTTTTTGAAACTAAATTGTTCATAGAGACGAATAGCAAAAATATTATTTGATTCGACAGTGAGATTGATACTCACTACTTTCAATTTATCTTTCGCATGGCGAACTAACAGTCGCATGATATTCTCGCCCACTCCCCGGTTGCGAAACTCCGGATCGACATTCATGCCCCACAATTGAGCTTTGTGTACAAGTTTTGGGCGCTCTTCTTGAAAGATACCGACCGCACCGACGACTTTACCTTCATTAACGGCTCCGAAGATTGCGCGCTCGTGGCCGGCAAGCGCCAAAGTATTCAAAAAGTGCGCTTTGCCGTTAAGTCTGGTTTCTTCGACCGTGGTTAGAAAAGCGGTCGGATGCGCTTCGACGGCTCGTAAACGATTTTCGTAATAGCTGTCGAGGTCGGTGTGAATCAGGCGGCGATATTCCATAACAACAGGATTGTCGGAACTGTAAACTTAGTCAATTTGGAAAACGGTCAGCAGACCGAAATGGTCGCTCAACTCAAAGTCTGTCAGTACGCGCTCAGAGCTTAAAGGCGTTAACGACGGTCCCGCCGACAAGATATAATCGATGCGCCCCGGGGGCTCGTAAGAAAAGTGACCTGAGTTCGCATAGTAATTTTTCGTCGTGTCGTAAGTAAAAAGCGAAGGTGCTTCTTCGGGGTAAAGTTCAGATACAGGATCAAGCAACCCAACACTCGCAAGCCATCGAAATTCAGGAGTCACATCTTTCGTATACTTTCCACCAGCAAACGCTTTTGGATGAGAGTTAAGGTCGACGCCAACAACCATGTCCCGAGAGGACCGAGTCGAAATAATGAACGCCGCCAATTCGGCAGCCTGGACAGCCTTTGCTGCCTGCTCTTGTGGGATAAATTCATCCGCTATTCCGTCTTTCAGTACCGTGGCGAATCCGCCAAGATGCGAAGCATACAGGTCTACCCATTTCGTTTCACCAACAAGCGCGCTGATATTGACTCGGGTTTTAATTACGCCTTTACGCGCAAAGATCGGCCCCTCATCAGGACGGGTCGCAACCGAGAAAGTCTTAAAGACCGGTTTTTTATCGAGCGGGTAACGTGACACGATCAGTAATCCATTTCCAATTCCCAAATAAGACATTGGGGAATCCGAACCGTGCACAGAATATTTATAGCCGAGTTTTTTTAATCGAGAAGCAAGTTGGGCGCGGCGTTTGTGTTTCCAAATTTCTTGGAAAATGATCACGTCTGCATTGTAACTCGAAAGGGCCGCAGGCATCAGTGCCACTCTCGCTTCTACATCGCGCGATGGTGAGACGATAAACTGCGGTATCCACCCCTCGACAAGCCAAGCGTTAAAGTTAAGGATGCGTAATGTGGGACCGGTTTTGTCCGGAGTAGAACTGATTGCGCGCTGTTCTTTGAAAGTCCGCAAGTGAACAGCTTGTTTTTCGAAAATACCTTTAGCGCGATCTTTCGGGGCATAATTGTGTTCAATATTGGCTCCAATAACTACAAAGGTCACGAATTGCCCGACCGCTACCATCCCAATGAAACACGTGGGCCAGCGGATGCG
>JANOUF010000286.1:0-3874 GCA_031416685.1 Bdellovibrionales bacterium | reverse complement strand
ATCCCGCTTGCGTGTGCAGTTTGGTACTTAGGGAGATCACCTTTGAAGTTTTCTAGACGCTTTACTTTTACAGTGAGTTTTTGCACAGAGCCTCCTTAAAGTGATTTCACGAACGGTTCGAAGTCTTGCTTTGGGCATGCGCCTAAAAGCAAAAGTCCCATGCGTTTTGGATCCATATATTTATCGATGTATTCATCCAAAGATTTGCGTGTGACTTTGTTGATCTCTTCGATAATTTCCTCGACCGGACGAAATTTGCCGAAGACCATCTCATTTACACCAAGAGAGTTCATGCGATTTTCGATATCATCGGAACTTAATAAAATTTGACCCGTAACTTGAGTCTTAAACAAATCAAGCTCGCGATCAGTTACGCCGTTCTTACGAATCTTTGCGATCTCTTCGAGCGTGAGCTCAATGACTTTCTTTGCATTTTGCGTACGCGCACCCGCGTAGATTAGCATCAAGCCTGTGTCGACGAATGTCGTGAGTTGCGAATATATCGTGTAAACCAGTCCGCGCTTTTCCCGAACACTCTGATAAAGCTTCGAGGTCATTCCGCCGCCGAGCAAAGCCGAAACAATATAGGCCTCAAAGCGCATTCGATCTTTAAAGCTCGCTGCCGGAAAGCCCATCAAAATGTGAACTTGCTCAGACGGTTTCTCGACAACGTGTCTGAAAGGAATCACCCGTGGTTTCTTGCGTTTCGCCTTAGGGCCGCGCTTCAATTTTGGTTTTACGAGTTTCTCTGCAAGACGAACGACGTCTTCGTGCTCAACAGCACCAGTCACTGACACGATGATGCGATCACCGCTATAGCGGCGCTTAAAATAATCGAGGATTTGGGAGCGCTTCATCGTTTCAATCGACTGCTCGGTTCCAAGAATTGGCCAACCCATTGAGTTCGTTGCGCCATAAATTTTTTGGAAATAGAGATCGAAGATATAATCTTCAAGATTGTCTTCCGACATTTGAATCTCTTGAAGAACGACACCCTTTTCCTTCTCAATATCGGACCCAGTAAAGACAGGGCGACAAGCAAGATCAGAAAGAACATCAAGAGACAGCTCTAAGTGGTCTTTTAAGGCGTGCGTGAAATAGCACGTATACTCGCGTGAGGTGTACGCATTGATCTCCCCGCCAACTTCCTCTAGCTCGCGAGCGATCTGATAAGCTGTGCGGGTTTTCGTGCGTTTAAAGACTAGGTGTTCAACGAAGTGCGAGATGCCAGCGTCAGCAAGCTTTTCATCGCGTGTACCTGTTTCAACCCAAATACCGACGGAAACGGCGCGCGAAAGCGGATGCCGTTCCGTTACGACCCTAATGCCGTTAGGCAAAAGGGTCTTATGGTACACCGGTGAAAGTGCGTCCATTAATTCGGGTTAGGAGCTAGAAGCGCTTTGCGCGAAAGCTTCACGCGGCCGGCGCGATCGATTTCAACGACCTTCACTTCGACTTCGTCGCCTTCATTCAGAACGTCAGTCACGTTGCGAATGCGCTCGTGAGCGATTTCCGAAATGTGCAACAGACCTTGTGTGTTCGGAAGAACTTCGACGAATGCGCCGAAATCCATAATGCGAACAACTCGGCCTTTGTAAGTCTTGCCGATTTCAGCTTCAGCACAAATGCCCATGATGATCGCGATCGCTTTTTTGCTCATCTCTGGATCAGCACTTGCGATATTGATTGTTCCATCATCTTCGATATCAATTTTAACGCCAGTCTCTTCGATGATGCCTTTAATAACTTTTCCGCCAGCACCGATAACTTCACGAACTTTCTCTGGCTTGATTTTGATTTGCTCAATGCGCGGAGCGTATTGAGAAATCTCGCCACGAGGCTTGCTCATGACTTTTTCCATTTCGCCGAGGATGTGGTTACGACCGTCTTTCGCTTGGCGAAGTGCCGTTTCCATAATGTCGAAAGTGAGCGAGTCGATTTTGATATCCATCTGAAGTGACGTGATACCTTCGCGCGTTCCCGAAACTTTAAAGTCCATGTCGCCTAAGTGATCTTCATCACCAAGGATGTCAGTGAGAACCGCGTACTTATCACCTTCTTTGATCAGACCCATTGCGATACCTGCAACGTTTCCTTTAATCGGAACGCCCGCATCAAGGAGTGCAAGGATGCCTGAGCAAACCGTACCCATTGAGCTTGAACCGTTTGATTCAAGTACTTCGCCTACAAGGCGAATTGTGTATGGGAATTTATCGAAGTCAGGAAGGATCGGTTTAAGAGCGCGCTCAGCCAAGTTTCCGTGACCAAGTTCGCGACGGCTTTGTCCGCCCATACGACCTGTTTCACCAACCGAGAACGGCGGGAAGTTGTAATGAAGCAAGAATTTGCGTTTTTCAAAACCACTGAGAGCATCAATCATTTGCTCGTCATCGCCAGTACCGAGAGTCACTGTGCCTAATACTTGCGTTTCACCGCGCTGGAACAAACCAGAACCGTGGGCACGCGGTAGAAGTCCAACTTCACACATGATTGGGCGAACAGTTTTCGTATCACGACCATCGATACGAACTTTGTCATCGAGGATCATGCTACGAGCCACTTTGTACTTAATTTCTTCCAATAAGAAACTGAGTTCTTTTTTGCGAAGTGCGAGTTCTTTGTCGTCGGTGATTCCCGCAAGCAAAGTTGTTTCCGCTTCTTTTGATGCGGCAGAAGCTGCGGCGTAACGATCTTGTTTAATCTTGATACGAAGCGCTTGGTTAATTTTTGGAGTGAGGAGTGCATCCACTTTTTTGCGGAAACCTTCATCGGGAGTAAACGGCATGAACGTACGCTTCGCCGCGCTGCCCGTTTTCTCACGAAGTTCGTTTTGCATCGTGAGAAGTTGCTTAACCCCTTCATGACCGAACTTTAATGCAGCAAGCGCATCGTCTTCAGAGATAAACTTAGTTTCACCTTCAACCATCAAGATACCGTTCTTGGTACCTGCGATCGACATTTCCATGTCGCTCGCAAGAAGTTGCTCAGGCGACGGATTTAAAATCATCTGACCGTTCACACGACCGACTGTGCAAGTCGCCGCAGGACCGTTGAACGGAATATTGCTGATGTGAATCGCTGCTGATGCCGCAGTCGAAGCAAGTGTTTCGAGTGGGAACGTTCCGTCGTACGAAAGAACAGTCGCTACGATTTGTGTTTCGTAACGATAGCCTTCTGGAAAAATCGGACGAATTGGACGATCAATTTGACGTGCAGTCAAAGTTGCGTTCGTCGTTGGTCGACCTTCACGCTTGAAATATCCGCCTGGGATTTTTCCTGTTGCGTAAAATTTTTCTTGGAACTCAACAGTGAGTGGAAAGAAATCGAGTGTGGATTCTTTCTTCGATGAAACTGCAGTCGCAAGAACCATGTTATTGCCGCAGGTCGCGAGAACTGAGCCATCGGCTTGTTTCGCTAAACGCCCTGTTTCGAGCGTAATTGTTTTTCCGCCAATTGTTGCGGTCACAACTTGCTTCATTTTTTCTCCTCTTTAATTTTTTCTTTTTCGTCTTTTTTGTTTCAGGCGAGTATCCCTAAAAGCTCTCGTAAATGCACGCCCAAAACGACAAAAGGGCGCTGTTACGCGCCCTTGGGTCTCTCTTCACTATGACAGCAAATTACTTCCGTAGTTCGAGGTCGCTGATGAGCTTCGTGTAGACGTCTGGCTTCGTACGGCGAAGGTACTGGAGCAAGCTCTTGCGCTGGTTAACGAGCTTCACGAGACCAAAACGGCCGTGATGATCTTTAGCGTGAGTTTTGAAGTGATCCGTAAGCATACGAATACGAGCCGTCAAAAGAGCGACTTGTACTTCAGAGCTGCCGGTATCGAGGTCTGCGCGCTGAAACTTCTTAACGACTTGCGCTTTATCTTCTT
>JANOUF010000285.1:0-4400 GCA_031416685.1 Bdellovibrionales bacterium | reverse complement strand
ATCGGCATTCTGTGATTCTGACTGTTCAGAATATGTATAAGGTTTTCCATCGGCGCCCACGTCGGTCGATTTCAACTCTATTGCTTTCACAATTTGAACGCCGCCTTTTACAACCGAATTCATATGCTTGTGATTTCGGTTCCGAGGCACGAAAACCGTATTGACATCAATGCCGCCCTTAGGATTACGCGAGGGATCTAAGTTTGCTTGCCTGCTGCGTGCTAAATCGTTCCAACTCGCACCAGGTACACAGTAGTAACTTAGTTTTCCTTCGCGATCACGAATAGCTGCGAGGCTCCAACCCCCCTTTTTCAAAATCGGATCGACACCAGTGGCTTTCGAGTCGGTGCCGCAATGCGGTTTTTTATCCGAATTTAAAGGAGCTGGGCCTTTATATGCGCAACTACCAACGCGGAAATTGAAATCGACTTTGCTTGTCGGAGTTGTAATAATTTTTTGGCGTTGTTCATAAATCTTGTTGTTCTTATCAATTGCCCTCGCATACTTCGGAGTATTCTCTTCGAGCATGTCATTGCCTGGTCCGAATATCGAAGAGGGAATTGATCGCGCTTTCCCGCGAGTGTGAAATGCAGAGTTGAGATCATACTTCGGCATACTGTCTGGTGGTTCGTAGGCAAAGCAACCCCATCGATAAACGCCTCTCGCATCAACGCCCAACGGAGTTGCTACGACATCATTTACGGAGACTAACTTTCGAGCGCTGGTCCTATCCGCAAATGCACGCGGAATTAGAGCGTTTAGGAGCGCAAAGTATTCGTTGAGCTCACGGACTTCTTCCGCAACAAAACCCGTTTTGTTTTTTTCTGAGAGGATCGAAAGTTCAACTAAAAGTTCGCGAAGATTTTTTAAGTATTGCTCACGCTTTGAGGGCGAGAGTTTCATCAGTTGTGTGTAAGTCAGTAACCGCGCAGAATCCCCAACTACGATTGCCGAAGCTTGAGGCGAGAGAAAAATGAATGTGCTCGCTACAGTGGCGAAAATCCACTGGCGTATCCGGCGCATGCGGCCTCCAGAAAAAATTCTACAGATATCTATATTTAAGAATATTCGAACCCGTGCTTATTGGGTACAAGACGTAGCACTAGTATATTCAGCACCCGCAAAAACTCGCATTTTAAGAAACTCATACTTTGCTGGACATGCAGACATTAGTCCTGCTGGATCGTAGCGATACGCCATCATTGCATCAGCAAAATCCTCTTCAGGACGCGACATTCCACTTAAGGAAATAAAGCAATCGTCAGCACCTGGATGTGGTTTGCCGTCTACGCCTTTTTCCCACTTCGAAATTGCCAACCACTCTGGAGATTTTTCTAGGTTGTTGCGCTCGCCGATCGCATGACTAAGTTCATGAAATACAGTTGCACGATTCGCGTCTTCATCGCCGAAGGCAAAGAAGCAATCAAAGAACTGCAAGTAGTCTGTGGTAGGGATACAAACGTTGGGATTTTTGCTCAACACTTCCGCTATTTTCGGAGTTACCTTTCCGCGTGAATAGCGAACTAATGGCTTTTCAAATTTATTGATCTGCTCAGGGAAATCTTGTACGGCATGCATGATCGACTCAAGCTCGGCGTTCGTCCACGCCGATGCGTTTTTATTCGTGAGATGTGAGCCGTTAAGTTTGTATCGAGCTTGGAGATACAAAAGTTTTAAGCCGACGGATTTTCCAAAAACTTTTTTTGCTTTGCAGACTGTAGTTGAGCAGCCAGCCACACTTGCCTTGTCCGGCGGTACTAGCGAAGCAAATGCGTTTTCGATTTCTGAAACTTGCTGCCGTTCAAGCCAGTCGTGCATGCTCTCATCTGTAGGCGGCGGCAATTTACAAAAGGCGCGTTGAACATGAACAGGCTCCACTGCGCGCGACGATCTCATGGCACTTTGAAACGACCGACGAAATGACGGATCTAAAATCGAGTTTGATCGCGGACCGCACTGATCTGCATTCGAACTTGTGGACCGAGGCGAATTCTCGCACGGCATAGCGGCGCAGCAACAAAGCAAAACCGTTAGAGTTGTTAGCCATAAACGAATTGACCATTGAAACATACGATAAGTATAGAGATCCACTCGCGACAACGCAGCTACTTGAAGCTCAGTACGCACTAAGGTCGAGCCCAAAGAAGGACCAGAGAATTTCGACACAACATTGAACTTTCCGCCTCGCCGTATCGTCTATTGACCTAAGGCATGAAAAGTTTAGGATTTGAGTTCGCATATGCGGAGGTTGAAAAGATGTTTATGAAGATGTTTGTCGTATTGGCTGTTGCATTGAGCTTAGTTGGAAGCGGTTGTGGAACTGAAAACAAGCGTACGGCAACTGGTGCCGGAATTGGCGCTGCAGCTGGTGGCGCACTGGGTGCGATCCTTGGTCACCAAAGTGGTAATCGCGGCAAGGGCGCAATCATTGGCGCTGCGGCTGGAGCAGTTTTAGGTGGAGTCGTTGGTCGTCGGATGGATAAGCAAGCTGCAGAGCTTGAAAAAATTGCTGAGACAAAACGAACAGAGCAAGGTCTCATCACTAAATTGAAAAGCGATATTTTGTTCGACACTGGCAAATCAGATTTGAAGCCGGTTGCGAAACAAAGTTTGTCTCAGATGGCTGAGATCATGAAGAAGTATCCAGAAAACGTTCTATTGGTGAAAGGTTTCACTGACAGCACGGGATCAGATGAGATCAACCAATCGTTGTCACAAAAGCGTGCCGACTCAGTTCGCTCGTACCTTGTAAATCAAGGCATTCCGGGAGCCACAGTTAGCACTCAAGGCATGGGCGAATCTAACCCTGTAGCCGACAACGGCACTAATGACGGTCGCAAACAAAACCGTCGCGTCGAAATCGAAGTCACCGTCGACGAATCAAAAGTCCCAAAGCAAGGCTAACCCCAGAGGGTGCGCCGTCTTCGTGGGTCCCGCTGCCGGCGGCATACACCCACTCTGAGGTAGCGCACATGCAGCATTTTGAACGCGGGAGCCAACGGGCTCCCTTTTTTTATTTATCGGTTTCAATGACTTAATGCGGGCGCGCTACCAAAGTGGGCGGCGCACCGTTTGGCTATTTGTCGCCGATGAAGTCGTTGAGGTCGACGAATTGGTAGCCCATCGCTTTGAGTGAGGAGAGAAGTCGTTGCAAATCGGCCTCGCCGTTAGGTTGCATCAACACTTGAGCGTGGAAAAAGAAAGATCCCCATACATCTCTCAAAACCAGATTCCGTTTTGCATCTGCAATCATGTCGTCGACGGTTCGAACTTTTACGCCAGCCTCAGGAAGCTGCATGAAACCCAAATTCTCAGGCAAAATTCTTTGACCGTAGACATCGCGATAGATTTCGTAAGGAAAAAGCTGTCCTTCAGTAATAGAAAACGTTTGAACTGAAATTTTCTCGAGGGCTTTTAGCCGATCAGCATGACCGCCTACGCCCGTACGGGAAAACCAAAGGTCCTCGGATGTTTGCAACGGCACTTGATATGCTTCGAAAGGTTGATACGCAATTCTTCCGATATTCCACGAGAACACTCGAGCAAAAACCAAATAGTCTAAGGCCGATGCGCGGTAATGCGGAACTTCCCAGATTCGAGGTTTAATCCCAACACCGGCAAGCGACTCCCAACCCTTGTTAAGTCGCTCAAGTACGGTCGAAACAGAGTCATTTGGCATCGGCGTATTTTTTACGATATCCCAGAATTCAAAATCATCGCCGCTCGCACCCACTGGGTTTTCCAGATCGCCGTACTGATGGGTCACTCCGTGCCAGATAAAATTGGCACCGGAAAGTTTCAATGACCCGATCGTTTTTAAAAACTCAGCGTCTTGCGAGATTGTTACCCAGTTCGCTACTGGTGGCTCAACATATGCACCGTGCGGATCGGTAAAAATCGGAATAAGCGCTACGTTTGCCGGTACACCTTGCTTTTTTGCTATCTCGACAGCGCGAAGAACAAGCGCGCGCGGAACCTTTGCATGGATATCTTCAAGACGGAACACGCCGAGCTTTTGTGTGCGCTTAGGTGTCGCATCCAAAATATCAAATAGAAGATCTGCAAACACGAAGTAGCGATCGCCTTCGTACATGTATGAGAATGGAGTTTCTGCGATGAAGAAATGATTTCCGTTTCTCACCGCGTACGGGAGTCGCTCACCTGTTCCGTTGTGAACAATTTCAGCCAACACTTGCGCTGAATGAACGGTAACCGCGTTCATTTCTGGCGCCGCCTGGAAGTTTCCTGATTGATCCAGCTCTCCGTATTTTGAAAATCGCTCACCTTTATACATCACATCTTTAAAAAACGTAGGTCGACCTTGAGAATCTCGACGTGTAGAATCCAGCGCAGTCAAATTTTTGTATTTCACGCCAAACGTTTTTGCTTGAACCTCCGGC
>JANOUF010000284.1:0-2872 GCA_031416685.1 Bdellovibrionales bacterium | reverse complement strand
GCTTAATGGCGAAGATAAAGTCAGCAACTCAACTAACGGCGAGTAGTACCACTTCGACAACAACGATTGCGACTCATCATGAACAAAACCGCGTCTTTGTCGATGCTCTTCAACTCGCGCTTTCGCTTCGCTTTTTGCTTGATCGGTTTTTCCATATTCACATTGTACTAAATCGAGAAAGAATTTTTGTTCCGTGGGTTTTAAGTCCAAATTCTGGGCAATCTTGAGTGCTGAAGCCGTTGATATTCCACAGCGCGATGACAGGACTTCAGAAAGGCGTGACGGACTCACGCCCAGATCTCTGGCGAAAACACGCAAAGAGTAGCGTGGATGGGAGACAGTGCGCTCGTCTAAAAGCGCAGCAAGATAAGTACGAAAAGCGGTGTAGGTAAAAATGTTTTTCACAGCCAAAATACCAACACGAGTTTCAAAGTATCGTCAAGGTGAGTGCTAGAGCCACGGTTGTAGGCGCCAATTCATATTTATGCATGAGTTATGCATAAATATGCAGCTCAAGATTTTTATTGCAGCGCTAGCGGATTCTATGCATATATATGCATTACATGCACACCGGGCGTCATAATTATGCGCTTTGAAAAAGGAGCTGCTCATGAAGAAAAAAGTCGTTCTCGTTTACTCAGGTGGCCTTGATACATCGATTTGTATTCCCCTGATGCGCGAAGAGTATGGTTATGACGAAGTCATCACAGCAACGATCGACGTCGGTCAGCCCAAAGAAGACATCGCGCAAGCCGAAGAAAAAGCAAAGATCATGAAGACCACTCATTTCACGATCGATGCAAAAGATGAGTTCGCAAAGAACTTCTGCTTCTCATCTTTACGCGCAAACGGTGAGTATCAAGGCTATCCGATGAGCACTTCGATCGCGCGTCCTTTAATTGCATTGAAGGCAGTTGAAGTTGCGAGAAAAGTTGGAGCGACAGCGTTCGCACATGGTTGCACCGGAAAAGGTAACGATCAGTTCCGAATCGAGTTTGGAATTCGCGCGCATATGCCCGAAGCTCTGATTCATGCGCCTGTTCGTGAACGTAACATGACTCGTAGCTGGGAGATCGAGTACGCAAAAACTAAAAACGTACCGATTCAACAAAGCTTAGAAAAAATCTGGAGCATCGACGAAAACCTTTGGGGTCGTTCGATTGAAGGCGGTCGTCTCGAAGAGCCGAACTACGCTCCGCCAGAAGAAATCTTTCAGTGGACAAAAAATCCAAAGATGGCGCCCGATCATCCGCTTGAGCTAACTGTTGAATTCAAAAATGGATCGCCCGTGGCGCTTGACGGAACAGAGATGGGTCCAGCGAAGCTCGTTCAAAAATTGAATCAAATTGCAGGTGAGTGCGGAATCGGTCGTATCGACATCATGGAAGATCGTATGCTTGGCCTCAAAGTTCGTGAGAACTACGAGTGCCCTGCGGCGACTGTTCTTCTTAAAGCGCACAATGCGCTCGAAGCACTTGTACTCACTCGCGAAGAGTTGCGCTTTAAAAAACTAATCGACCAAGAATGGAGCCGCTTAGCCTACGAAGGTCTTTGGTGGGATCCACTCAAAAATAACCTCGAGGGTTTCATCGCGCAGACAGCAGCGCGGGTTGAGGGGACAGTTCGCCTCAATCTTTACAAGGGGTCGGTTCAAGTTACGGGGCGTGCAAGTGCTTGGGCACTTTACTCAGAGCAACTCGCGTCGTTCGACTCGACTACGTTCGACCAGCGTGAGAGCACTGGCTGGGTGAAAAACTTTGGCCTCCAGTCGCGCATGTACCATCAGTTGGTAAAAGACGGGGCGGGATCAAAAAAGAATAAGGGTCTGAATTAATGAGCAATAAACTTTGGGGTGGGCGCTTTGACAAAGAGACCGATAAACGGGTCGAAGCGTTTACGTCGTCACTGAATATAGACATGCGACTTTGGGAAGTCGACATCACAGCAAGCATCGCGCACGCGCGAATGCTCGGTAGTGTCGGTGTTCTGACGAAAGCCGCGTCTGACCGAATCATTGAAGGGCTTGAAGCTGTTCGCGAGGACATAGCTGCAGGTTCGGCGAAATTTGATTCGCAAGCTGAGGATGTTCACTCCGAGGTTGAACGCTTCTTGCGTGAAAAAGTTGGCCCGCTCGCGGGAGCGTTGCACACAGCGCGCTCACGCAATGACCAAGTTGCAACCGATACGCGTTTGTACTTACGTGGCCAGATCGATATTTTGAGCGACGATCTTTATCATTTGCAGTGCTGGCTTCATGAAAAAGCTCAGCATAACAAAGAGGCGATGTTGCCTGGCCTTACGCACATGCAACACGCGCAACCTGTGAGCTTTGCACATCACTTGCTCGCATATTTTTGGATGTTCCAGAGAGATCGCGAACGTCTTCAAGATTTGCGCAAGCGGGTAAACGTTTTGCCTCTTGGTTCTGCGGCACTCGCAGGTACAAGTTTTCCGATCAACCGTAAAATGGTGGCGGATGAGCTTGGCTTTGGAGCGGTCGCAGAAAATAGCTTAGATGCTGTCAGTGATAGAGACTTCGTCGTGGAGTTTCTCGCGGATGCATCTTTAATCATGATGCATCTTTCACGCTTTGCTGAAGAGCTTGTTGTGTGGAGCACTCCAGAGTTTAACTTCGTCGTCCTTGATGATGCGGTGACGACAGGAAGTAGCATCATGCCGCAAAAGAAAAATCCGGATGTTGCCGAGCTGATTCGGGGTCGGGTCGGCGCTGTATACGGTAATTTGATGGCATCACTTACGATGTTGAAAGCTTTGCCACTTGCGTACAATCGTGATTTGCAAGAAGACAAAACGCATTTGTTCGCGGCACTCGATACTGTGAGTTCTTGCGTAAACATGATGTACCTAATGT
>JANOUF010000283.1:0-5607 GCA_031416685.1 Bdellovibrionales bacterium | reverse complement strand
CTCATGGTACTAACGATGGGCGCGCTTCTTACGTTCATCGATGACTTTGGTCACCGCATTCCATCCCATGATTTGGCTAGCGATTATCTAGTTGCCTGGACCCTCGCCTTTGGTTTTGGTTTTCTATTAGTCGCACTTCCGATCAAGAACGAACTCAAAGGCACAATGCTTCTCTTCTGGGCCGCGCGGTGTTTTGTAACTTTAGGTGTGATGCTTTTCTATGAGTCGTATTACCCGCTCGACTCCGTTACCTGGTACCAACAGTCTCGCAACTTAATCTTGGAACCGAACATTATCTGGGGATCGGGATCTGAAAACATAACGGTGATGTTTGCGATCGTAAATGCGCTCTTGCCGATCGACAGTACTTTTCATTGTTTGAAAGTTGTCTGGTCGTTCATCGGTCTATTTGGCGTTTACTTTTTTTACAGGGGAATTGTTCGCGCGACTGGGTTTAAGAGTAATAAACTTTTTTATGTTCTTGGGCTTTTCCCATCCATATTGTTCTGGTCGTCGCATGCGCACAAGGATCCAATCGTGTTCTTCGGTATCGGCCTTTATTTTTATGGAGCCTTCTCGCTTCTGACCCATTTTTCACCGAAATCATTTTTCTGCGTTGTCGCTGGCCTTCTCATCGCTGGCTCAATGCGGTTTTGGACGGCGCCGATATTCCTTTTCCCGCTTATCATCGTTTTCATTTTGCGGGCTCGGAGCAACATTTTCTGGAGAACTGGGATTCTCGCGAGCTTATTCTACATTCAAATGCTCTTCGTTCAGTTCGTTATCAATAGCTTCTCGTTCACTAGTCGAATCGACGTGCTCGCAGTTGTAAGCACCCTTTCACGTGGTTGGTCAGTCGGTGGTTCCGCACAGGAAGTTCCAGAATTTTCATCAACAGCTGATGTCGTGAAGTTTATGCCGTGGGCGATGTTCTCATCCCTCTTCCGCCCATTTCCGGGCGAAGTTATGAATGCGTTCGGGCTCATAGCAGGTCTTGAAAACACAGTGTTGATCGTGATCGTGGCTTACGGAATTTTTAAAGCCGCCCCTCATATATACAAAAGCAGTTCTCTTATACTTACGTTCCTGAGCATTATTTTTTGGTCGATGATTTATTGTTTCGTCTCGTACCAAAATTTGGGAACCGCTGTGCGGTTTAAGCTCCAGGTTTTGCCGCTTTTGTTAGCGATTCCATTCATAGCGTTTATCGAATCTAACCAAGCAGCGGCCGCGCGTTCTGAGTCGGCGAAGCAATGAAGAAGCTTTGGAAGCTTACCCTCCTTACAGGGTTCATAAACCTTGGACTCGTGGCGCGCGATCTTGCTCTCGCTTACCGACTAGGCACCAGCGTCGAATTAAACGAATTTCTTCTATGCACGATTCTTCCAATTTTTGCGATTACGTTTCTCACCGCGAATTTGCCGATTCTTTTGGTTCCCCGTCTTATCGGAGTGAACGCAACAGTAATGAGCCGCTACTTGCGAATGTTCAGTCTCTTCACTTTGCTGGCAACTATAGTCCTTATTCTTCTGACCTCGGTGCTCGGCCAATTTGTAGAAGCCTGGTGGTTTATGAATACGTCCACGCAAATGTTGCTGTGGGCATATTTTGGGATAAGTACTTTTGCAGCAATCTTCCGATGCCTTCACAACGCCAGCGAATCTTACGTACAGCCGCTCATTGCCAATCTCCTAGGTTCAACTTTCACCGCTTTGATGTTCTGGAACTTTGCTGCTGAAGGTAAAACTCTGCTCGCCATCACTTACGTGGCGGGTGCGCTTGTCGAACTTTGCTTTGTCAGTTGGGGTTATCGACGAGTTGTGGTGACCGCGCCGGCCGATTATCCAACTTCGAGTTGGAAAACTCGTTTCACCGAAGCCCTGCCATTACTAATCACAGGTTTGTTGATTCCAATCGGCCCAATGGTTGATCAAATTTTTGCCGGTAGTCTTGATCCCAAGGGACTTTCCTTCCTTCTCTATGCCGGTAAGTTTTGGGGTCTTGCGATGGGGACGATGGGAACAGTGATTGGCACGGTCGCACTCACTGAATTTTCAAAAGAAGTCGCAAACAACTCTTCTGAAAAAATTGATCGGATGCTGAAACGTGGATCGGCGATGCTCTTCGCCATTGGTCTGGTAAGCTCGGCACTGATTTGGATGCTCTCCCCTATTCTCGTCCCGCTTGTTCTCGAACGCGGAGAGTTTACGAGCGCAGATTCGGCTGCGGTCACTGAAATCGTGCGCTTTGGAATCTGGATTTTGCCGCCGTATTTCGTCGCGTATTATTTAAAACGGTATCTGATGGCGTTACGAATAAACAAAATCATTACTATAATTTACGGTTCGAATATAATTTTAAACGCAGTTGCAGACTTAATCCTGAGTAGACACTTCGGAATAGCCGGCATCGCTCTTTCGAGTGCGGTGGTGCAAACCTGGTCAGTGCTCTGGATTATTTATGCAATTAACAAGCTCAGGAGATCGCCAACACCAAACGTTTTGGCGTAAGACGGATCAACGATGTGCGCAATTCTTGGGCTCTACAGCCCAAATGAAAAACTAGAAACGCGGGAAGTTGCCATCACTGCGATGGCCGCAACTCTTCGTCATCGCGGGCCGAATGACTGGGGTCAATGGCATGACGAGAACGGCGTTAGTATCGGCCACACGCGCCTTTCGATTTTAGATTTGAGCCCGCTTGGGTCTCAACCAATGCTGTCGCCATGCGCGCGATACGTTTTAAGTTTCAATGGCGAGATTTATAATTTTCAAACTATTCGAAAAGATCTTGAAGCGGTGGGACGCACCTTCAAGGGCCACTCCGATACTGAAGTATTGGTTCAGGCCATTGCTGAATACGGAACGGTCGCCGCGTTAAAAAAGATTCATGGCATGTTTGCGTTTGCGGTATGGGATACGAAAACTAAACGGCTAACTCTCGCCCGCGATCGCGCAGGAGAAAAGCCGCTCTACTTCGGTTGGAACAAAAATCGATTCGTATTCGCTTCGGAACTGAAGGCCCTTTTCGCAATTCCTGGTTTTGAGAAAAAAATTGATACGCGCGCGCTCCAGTTTTTCTTTCGCTACTACGCCGTCCCAGCACCATTTTCAATTCTCGACGGTATTTGCAAGCTGAATCCCGCTCATTATGTTGAAATCGATCTTGCACAACCATCGGCTAAGATTGAACAAAAGCCATATTGGTCATTCTACGATAATGAATATTTGAAACCCGATCGCAATATTACCGAGCAGGAGGCGCTCACGGTTGTCGAGGAAACGTTATCTCGCGTCGTTTCGGAGCAACTCATGTCTGACGTACCGCTTGGAGCGTTTTTGTCTGGTGGCTATGACTCCACAACGGTTGTTGCTCTCATGCAAAAGGTCTCTAAACAACCGGTTCGCACTTTTACCATCGGCTTTAAGGATGCCCAGTTTAACGAAGCGCCTTTCGCCCGCTCAATCGCTGAACATCTCGGCACTAGCCACACCGAGCTTATGTTTAATGAAAAAGACGCGCTAGATGTCGTTGATTCAATTAGTGAAATTTATGACGAACCTTTTGCTGATTCATCGCAGCTGCCAACAACTGTTCTCGCGCGACTGACTAAAACTCAAGTCAGCGTTTGCCTATCAGGGGATGGCGGCGATGAAGTATTCGGCGGCTATACCCGCTATTTTTGGGCTAGCGAAATTTGGAAGGCTCGTGAGGCCACACCGAAAATCCTACGCAGCCTTGGATTAGGTGCGCTTAAGCTTATCCCTGAATCCGCGTTCGAAGCGTTTCTCACAACGATTTCAAAACACAAAGGCGATCGCCTGGGTTTCAGTCATCGCAAAAAGAAAATCGAAAAGTTCCGCCGAATCGCGAATTCAGAAACGTTCTTTGATTTATACGAAGCCTTGCTCACCGATTCCCCGCACTCGCTCGTCCGCGGGGTAGCCCCCGAAATCAGCCCCCGCATTCTCGAGATGCGTAATCGTAACTTTCCTTCGCTCGAGGCGATGATGATGGCAACGGACTATAAGAATTATATGTCAGACGACATCATGACGAAAGTTGATCGCGCGACGATGTCCGTGAGCCTTGAATCACGAGCGCCGCTTTTGGATGCACGAGTAGCTGAAGCCGTTGGTCGAATTCCTACGTCAATTTTGTTAAAAGATGGCGTCTCGAAACACCTCCTCAAGAAACTTTGCTGGAAATACGTTCCGCGCGAAATGATGGAGCGACCTAAAAAAGGGTTTGGCGTGCCAATGGATGCATGGCTTCGCGGAGAACTAAAAGACTGGGCAGATAATTTACTAAGCGTGAGCGAACTCAACCGACATGGACTTTTGGAAACCGAAAGAATACGCAAACTTTGGGAAACGCATCTTTCGGGAAAAGCGGATCTTGGCTTTACGATTTGGAACGTTTGCGTCTTCCAAAGCTGGTACAATCGTTGGATGAAATAATTACGACGCCCGCTTCTTAAAGAGGCGGCTCGTTCCAAGCGTGTGCGTGTCTTCAATAGCTGAAATATAGAGATTCAAATACATAGCTACGATTTTTTGGCGGTCATAACGTTCGACTGCGATTTCACGAGCGCGGCACCCAAGTTGCTCTCGTAAATCTTGAGATTGAATTAAACTTCTCAACGGCTCAACTAACTCATCTGTTGATTGTGCTGGCACCAAACATCCCATTTCGCCATCTATGATAACGTCGCGACAACCCGGAACATCCGTTGTCACGCATGGCAAACCACTACCCGCCGCTTCGATGAGCGATTGAGAAAGTCCTTCGCGGTATGAGGGCAAGCAAACTAAATCAACATTCTGATAAACCTTGTGCATGCCATCCTGAAAGCCAAGCCATTGAACAAACGGTAACGCTTTCCATTTTTCTCGAAGCTCCGGTGGCACGTGCCCTGAAGCATCGTCTTCATTACGGCCGCAAATCCAAAGCTCAAACTTCTCGCCCTCATCATAGAGTTTTTCGCAAGCAGCCATCGTTTCACGAATGCCCTTTTCAAAAACGAGTCGAGCAGGAAATAAAATGCGTGGAACACGCACTGGGCGCTCGACAGGTACAAATCGATCCAAATCAATTCCATTTCCAGGAATCAAGACTGTTTTCTGTCCTTGGAGATAACCTTCACTCTCAAAAAACTCTTTGTCCGTTGTGTTTTGAAAGATAACGGTCGCGCGCTTTGGCAAATACTTGCGATAAAGTCCACGAATCGCCCAGCGTATAAAACGTGATTTTCGCGAGTCGTTTGCAAAGGGAATTCCCATACCCGTGATTGTCGCAATTATTGTCGGCACACCGAGCTGAGCTGCCGCATAGCCACCATAGATATTACATTTCACGGTGAAGCCATGAAAAATATCGACGTGAAGATCAATCATTTGTTTTTTGAAACTACGGATCGTTCGCCAATCCGCAATCGGGTTGATTCCGTGGCGTGCGATTTCAATCGCGCGATGCTCAAAACCCGCGCGACGATAGCGTTGAAATTCTGTTTCATCGACAGGAGGAGCTAATACGACAACTCGGAAACCACGGGCTTTTGCCTGCTCCGCCATATACAGACGGTGCGTCCAAAAAAAGCCTGATGTG
>JANOUF010000282.1:0-7175 GCA_031416685.1 Bdellovibrionales bacterium | reverse complement strand
TTTGAAGCAAGACCTGTTGCATTCGTCGGACTTGGCGGTCGATTCGGTGGCTTGCGCCCTGTTGAACATCTGCAAGGTGTATTCGGGTATCGGAATGCGTACGTTTTTCCCGTTCGCATTTTCATTACCGATGTGTTCAATGCAATGAAAGATGGTGAATTAAAAGATCCGCAACTCATGGATCTTGTGAAAACCCAAGTTGAAGGGTTTTGTCGTTTCGTTCGAGCACTTCAATCGGAGTCGCTCGATGCAAATTCCGTTTTGCATCCAAAAGCCCCTCCAATGCCATGAAGCGCCGAGTTTCTGAGATAAGCTGACTCGTACGTCTTACATTCTTCAAATGATCTTAACGCGCTTAAGCGGGCACTCCTTTGTGCCTGACGTTACGTTTATGGGCGTAGGAAAGAAGAGGAACCGGAATGCTCCAATCACAGATAATTTTTATCAGCAATCCCGCAAATCTGAATTCACTGCACCAATGCTTATTGCGGTTGAAAGAGATGACCGCACACATCAAACGGGAGGTTCACAATGAATTGGGATCAAGTCGAAGGAAAGTGGAAAGAGTTTTCAGGAAAAGTTAAGCAAAAGTGGGACAAGCTCACGGACGACGATCTTGGCCGAATCGGTGGCAAGAAAGACGAACTCGAAGGCACTTTGCAAAAACATTATGGATATTCGAAAGAACAAGCATCTCGTGAGCTAGACGACTTCGGCCGTTCACTTGATTCAAACGAATCTCGTATCAACAACAGCAGTCGAAATGAACCGAGTATCGTTTAGCCGATCCGGAGGTCTGACAGGATGTCGACATCAATGGGCTTTAAAGATGTAACGAGTCTATTGGGCGAGTCGTTTGGCTTTTTGTTACGTGAACCAAAGTTGCTCACAAAAATTATTCAGATTGCGAAGCGACTCGAAGCCCTTCACGAGTATCACCCTAAGCAAGCCCTATTTATCGCTGCCGACATCGTTCGGTGGCGATTTCTTTCAACGAAAAATTCAAACAAAGATTCTAAAACCACTAAGGAGATAAAAAAATGAAACTAACAGGAGCACTCGTTGCAGTTGCTGCAGTATTGGCACTCACAGCATGCGAGAAATACGAGAAAAGAGCCATAGATACAGGCACGACTGTCGACCAAACGTCAGGATCAATGGGAATGGCAGCGCCAACAGATGGAGCAAATTCAAACGCTCAGCCTGCACCAGTGCAACAGCCAAGCTCGATGGATACTTCAATGACTGAGACATCGTCTAGTTCTGCTACAAGTTCGGCTCAAAATACTGCCGATAAAAATTTAGCTGCTGCAAATGCAGTTAAGAACGATTCAGAATCTAAAGCCTATGAGCCGCAATCAAAGTCTCCTGATAAAACTGGCTCAACATCCATAACTGGCCAAGATCGTAGCCACGCGCAATCAATGCAACGTAAGGGTACTTTCGTTGATCCAACTGTTGAAGGTATGACGGATAAAACCCAAGCCGCTGCTGAAACTCAATCCGTACAAAACTTGAATCTCGCACAATATCCATATAATAAACGTTCACAGTTTAAGTCTGCTATGGATGATCGCCTTGGTTTGATTGAAGAGCGCCTTGGCCAAGTTCGTAGTGATGACAACAATAAAGCAATGGTTAGCACCATCGAAGATAAGCACGATGCTGCCGAGAAGAAACTCAATGAAGCTGATAAAGTCGATCAAGCTCGTTGGGAAGGTTACAAAATTGAATTCCGTGATCAAGTTGCTGATCTCGAGCGTTCAGTTAACTCGCTCTCTTCAGTGCGCCGTTAATAGTAAAATTTAAAGCTACTCAAAAGCCCCGTCGTGAACGGGGCTTTTTCATTTATAGGCCTAAGTATTTTAAAAGAAGACGTACACTTATAAAAAGAGTCAGGACGCCGGTTCCTCGCTGGATGAACGTGTACGAAACACGAGAGTGTGTACCGATTCGAGAACCAATCTGTCCACCAACAATTACGGCAAGAAACAATGGCGCGTAGATAGCTGGCTCTGGCAACGCCGGATTCTTTGTAAACTGACCTGCCAGACCCGCTAACGAATTCAAAAGAATAAACGTATTGGCAACCGAGGCCGCTTCTTTCGAGCGAGCCCAACCCATGTTAATTAACAGAGGAGACAGAAAAATTCCTCCACCAATGCCAACCATGCCTGAGAGCAGTCCCAGCACGGAGCCAGTTGCGACTGCAATCGCAGCGTGCGGAGGGTGAACATTCTGAGCTTCGCGGTCGCGGATAAATAGAATGCGAAGGCCGCAAAGAATTAGGCTCGCTGCGAGAAGAATAAAATAGGTTTTCTCTTCTATTTTGTAGCTACCACCAAGGAATGCCATCGGAACTGAACTTATGGCAAACGGAAGTACTAGCTTGGCATTGAAGTGTCGGCTTCGAAAGAACATCACAAAGCCAGCACAGACCACGAGCAAGTTACAAATCAGCGAAAGTTTTGGAATGAGCTGATACGAAACCCCAGCCGCCGCAAGAACCGCGATATACGAAGTTCCACCGCCAAAGCCGACGATGGAGTAGAGAAGTGCAATGAGGAGAAAACTCACTGTTAAAGCGAGCATGCGCCGCCTTTGAGTGAATAAAAATTGGAATGACCTTTGGCGCGTAGCTCACGGACGAGCTTCTTGCTACGTATTCCGCGGTCGCAATATAAAACAACCGGAACTGTAGAATTCTGAAAATCAGCAAAAGTACTCTCATCTTCACTGCGAATGTCGATGAAGGTTGCGTTCAATAGTTTCATCTCTGAAGCCCCGACTTCGAGAGTGTCGTCAACGAAATGGAGAGCCAAATCAACTGCGCCTGCACAAGTTGAGCAAGATGGATTCACAGCGTTCTGGATCCTGAACTGGGTCAGCGACTTAAAGTTGAAATAGATCGTATCACGGCTTGAGTTGTTAGGAAGTTCTTGGAGAAGAAGTATTGCTTCAGTTGCTTGCATGTTTCCCAAAGTCGAGACGGCCGAACCAAGCACACCGAAATCGTTGCAATTCCCAACTTGAGCATCTTCAGGCGCTGGCGTGTCGAGACAGCGAAGACACCCAGTAGTGCCCGGAATAAATGTACGTAGTGTCCCTTCAAACTGAAAAATACTAGCTGAGATAAGTGGAATGCGAAGTTTCATGCAGGCATCGTGCAACACATACTTAGTTTCAAAATTATCGGTACAATCAAGAACCAAATCTTTGCCAGTTATAAGCGTCTCAATGTTTAATGCAGAAACTTGCGTGTCATGTGGGTGAATTTTAATGAATGGATTTAGAGACGATAGCTTTTGTGCAGCGACTTGGACTTTCTTTTCGCCAACTAAGTCTGTCGAGTAAAGTGGCTGACGGTGAATGTTCGAAATCGAAACTCGGTCGAAGTCAGCGATGTGGATTTCTCCAACTCCAGCCGTCGCGAGTGCTACGGAAACAGGGCAGCCAAGTCCACCAAGGCCTGCGACGAATACATTATTGTTACGTAGCTTAGCTTGATCGGTGAGTCGGGCCTGTTTCTTATAATAGTCGGACTCGTTGAAGTGAACGTGAGTGGCGTGGTCACGACAGAAAACCCAGCGAGCTGTTTCCTTTGCGTAATGCTCTTTTTTCCAGATGGGTAAGCGAAGCTTAATTTGATCAATAACATAACGAGTGGCTCGGAACGCGTCATCGCGGTGGGATGCAGTAGCGCCGATCCAAACAGCAGTTTCGCCAAGCTTTAAAAATCCGTAGCGATGAGTGCACTCAATTTGATGAAGGGAAAACTTTAACTTTGCTTCATCAAGTATTTTAATTCCTTCGGAGATCGCGAGCGCTTCGTAGATTTGATATTCAAGAGCAACGACTTCTTTTCCTTCGTTGTGATTTCTAACCCAACCTTCAAAAGCAACAAACGCGCCAGCTCTCGTATCAGTGAGACCAGCGGCATGAATGCTTGAGATGATTGGGTCAGATGTCAGTTGAAACATCAGCCGCCACCGACAGGAGGAATGAACACTAATCGAGCGCCATCATCTATATGAGAGTTCATCGGTGCGAACTGATCGTTCACTGCGAGCTGAATCATGTCTCGATCCAACGAAAAACCATGAGTCGTCTTTAAGTGCTCATAAAGCTCACCGTAAGTATTGTACGGGACAGAAACCGTTTCAGTTTCTAGACCGCGCTCCTCTCTTAGGAGTGCAAAGTATTGAAGGTGGATAGTTTTAATTTTGCACCTCCCTGAGTTCCTGATGAGTGTTGATGTTAGCGAGATCGACTTCGAACGACTGAGTCAGCAACTTCACATTTGCTTGTCTTAAGACTTTTACAGGGCAAGTCGTATTGTTTTTAAGTGCTCGCTCAAAAATTTCACGGGCCTGAGGAGTGTAGAGTGCGCAAAGTGGTTCGGGAAATCCCTTTTCCTTGTTCGCAAACGCCGTGGCAACTGATTGCTGATCGAAATTGGCAATTAACGCTTCGATTACATGTTGGTTGAAATGGATAAGATCGCAGGCGACAACAAACCAGTTGGCATCCGGATGGAGTGAGAAGGCAGAAAGTATTCCCGCAATTGGACCTTTCGCTATTACGGAATCCTCGATAGTCGGAAGAGCTTCAATGGCCGATCCTTTCCATTGATCTTTCCTGGCAGAGAGATAGACACCGTCGCAATAGGGTTCAAGTTGTTTCATGATGTACTCGGCATGCGGCAGACCACAGTACTCGATTAGCGCCTTGTCTCGACCCATGCGCTCACTTTTTCCGCCGGTTAGCACGAGACCATAAGTCGGGCGATCGAGGACCGTTCTTTTGCCGCCAGTTTTCGCAATTAGTTTTGTCTCAGTAATTGTGATCTCATGCGAAACCGCTTTGCACATATCGTAAATCGTCAGCGCCGCCGTCATTGCCCCGTGAAGCGCTTCCATTTCAACGCCAGTTTTATGGGTGGCTTTTACCTCACATTCAATTTTTACGAGCAACTGATGATCGATAGAAATATCGAACTTGCACGCTTCAAGAGGAATGTGATGGCAAAAAGGGATCAGCTCGGAAGTTTTCTTAGCAGCCATCGTTCCTGCGATAATTGCTGTTTGAAACACCGGACCTTTTTTTATGCTTAATTCGTTGCCGCTTAAGTACGGACGAACTTCAATTGGCAGTTGCACAAAGCTTTGCGCACGAGCGGTTCGCACGGTGATTTCCTTATTCGAGACGTCGACCATTGTTGGTCGGTTCTTATCGTCAACGTGTGAGAGCATTTTCTTAGCCTCCGATTGCGTTCATTTGGTGTGCGACTTCTTTTGGCCGCATCAACGGCTTCATACCCAAGAGTGACAAAAAGGCGGACTGTCTATCATCAACTGACAGTCCTTTAAGTGAAAGCCCATCATCTTTGAGTAAACATGCTCGTAGAATTCCGTCAGCTGATAACCTCCAGCGTGAGCAATGTCCGCAGAAGGCTTGTGACTCTGACGCGATAAAGCCGATTTGCGCGCCATTCTCGAGAATATAGTTGAAAGAAGTCGCGTCGAGTTCGCGAGTAACAGGCGTGAGCGTATGTTTCGTTTTCAACTCTTCCAAGATTTCGAGCGCAGAGATAAACTGCTCTACTTGTTTCTCACGCGCATAACCGATTCGCATAAGTTCTAAGAAGCGAACTTCGACGCCCTTCGCTCTTGAGTATTCGACAAAATCATTGAATTCGTGATCGTTCACTCCACGCATAGCGACGACGTTCAACTTTATTTTAAAGCCTAGCGATCTTGCTGATTCGATGTTCTCCAAGACGCGCGCAAGGTGATTACCATTGGTTACTTTGCGAAACGTAGTTTCATTCAAACTGTCGAGACTTATGTTGAGATCGAGAATGCCTAAGCGCTTTAGATCATTGAGATGTCGATCGAGCAAAATACCATTGGTGGTGAGTGCAATTCGCTTAAGAGGAAGTTTCGCGAGTGCTGTCATGATCTCTAAAAAAGATTTGCGCATTAAAGGCTCGCCGCCAGTTACGCGTACTTCTTCAAGTCCGTGGTCGCAAAGGTCGCTGATGATGTCGATATACTCTTGAGTAGCAAGATACTTGGACTCATTCATAAACGTAGAATGAATCGGCATGCAGTAGTGGCAGCGCAGGTTGCACTTATCTGTGAGAGACAATCGAAGCTTGCGAACCTTTCGCCCATAGGAATCTGTAAGAGATTTCATAGGCCGCTCCAAGAGTAGTAGCGGAACGCTTCCCCTTTTTTAAACTGAGTTTGATCTTTAGGCAGCTCAACAAACCCGTCGCTCAATGCAAGAGCAGTGAATTCACCAGAATTTTTTAGCTTAATTGGCTTAGCATACAAAATTCCCGTTGGAGCGGACTCAACCTCGACAGGTAGGAAGTACGTAAGCTTTTTATCAAACGTAACGTCTTCGCTTAACTGCGCGTAGAGAGATGAGGAATTTAAAAAATATCGATGCAGGCAAACCAGACTAGAAACTGGATTCCCGGGAAGCCCAAGGACCACGGTATTCTTTTTTTGATCAATCCCATACCACAAAGGCTTTCCTGGACGCTGCGAAACTCCATGAAGCAATTCAGTCACTCCAAGACTTTTCCACGTGGAGGGGAGGTGATCGAATTTTCCTTTGGAAACGCCACCGGAGTAGATCATGACGTCAAACAACTCTGAGCTGTCCCGGTAGTGTGCCTCGATAGCTGCAACATCGTCGTTGAGATGATGTAAAACAATTTCCGTGTAACCATTGACCTGCAGAGATGCTTGAAGAGCGTGAACGTTTGATCGCCTAATTTGATGACTCAATGGCGCTTCAGCGACGCTAACGAGTTCGTCGCCAGTGGAAATGATGTTGATTCGCGGACTGCGGGCGGTGTTGAGAATCGTTTTGCCAACGCTAGCTGCAATTCCCCAACGAGGACCGTTGAGGGACGAGTCCTTTTTTAATAGGACATCGCCTTGCTTACAATCACTGCCAGCTAGATGCACGTTCTCAAAAAGCTTTCGTGCTTGCGCAGTTCGAAGCGTTGCTGCGCCATTTTCAATAATCAAGTCTTCGTAGGGAATTACAACATCGGCGCCATGAGGAAGAGGTGCGCCGGTCATGACTTCAACGCAACTGCCTGACTGAAGCTGACCTTGCGGCTCGCCGGCAGCAAGAATGCCTGCGATCGCGAACTG
>JANOUF010000281.1:0-2690 GCA_031416685.1 Bdellovibrionales bacterium | reverse complement strand
GACCTTTGTCCCAAGATGAGAGAGCAGTGACGAAGAAGGGCGCAAAAGCGGCACTTTCAAGTAGTCACTTCGTGTTCAGACCCGGTGAAGTTGAGAAGTCTCGAGTCATTTCACGCAGTTTGTTGATGTCGAACTTCTTGTCGCCACGGGCACGATCGAGCGCCTATCGCGGTTTTGTTTCAGAGAGAAACGATCGAGTGTTTCAAATCTAAACAAGAATTGTATCACTTCAGAACGAAGGTCTAGTTTTTAGTGGCACAGCGTTTGAAGATTGAGAGATGTGGGTGGCCGCTTCTAAACTAGAACGGTCGAAATTAACTTTTATTAACAAACATCTCTTAAGGGGGATATATGAACGTACGTGGTAATCAGAGCGGTTTCTCGCTCATCGAATTAATGATCGTTGTTGCGATCATCGGTATCTTGGCAACTGTTGCGATTCCAAACTTCCAACGTTTCCAAGCAAAAGCAAAACAATCAGAAGCGAAGAGCCAACTTGCTTCGATCTACACAGCTCAAAAAGCTTTTCACTCTGAGTGGAATGCATACGATGGTGATCTTACGATCACTGGATTTCGTCCGGAAGGCCCACTTACCTACCTAGTCGGCTTCAGCGCTAACCAAGCAAACGCAACTGCGCCTGCAAACGTCGTGATCCCGAACTATATTGGCCCGGTGAATGCTGGTAACTTTAGTACAGGCATAGTTACAATGTGTGTGGCTGCCGGTGGCGTTACTACGAACTTGGTCCCATGCGTGAACAACGCAAAGGGATTTGGCGGTGCAGCACTTACTGCTCTTCCAGCAGGCGCGACAGTTAGTGCTACTAGCGGCAACCTTGCAACCTTCATAGCTCGTGCTGAAGGCGCTCTTTTGAGCACAGTTCGTAACGATGCGTGGACAATGAACCAAAACAAACTTGTTGTTATGGCATCCGACGGTCTTTCGAACTAATTTTATTCGATTATTTAATACTTTGAATGAGCGGCCTTGTGCCGCTCATTTTTTTTGTTCACAATGCTAGCAGATGAAACTCACTATTCTTACGCTTCTCATTGGAATCGGACTTCTTAGCGTTACGCAAGCGCCTTCAAAGACGAAATCTTATACAAAATTTCCGCCGCAACACATGACTCTCATGAGCTTCGGCTACAACGAGGTCATTGCCGATACTTTGTGGATGCGTGTAATCCAAGATTTCGATCTTTGTAAACCGAATTCGCCTGAAGGCACCGATCAAAGAGCGGACTGCGAAAAGGGTTGGACGTTTCAAATGCTGGATCAGATTACACAGCTTTCACCAAAATTTCGGCTAGCATATATCTACGGAGCAGTGATGCTAACTGTGATCAACGAGGATCATGGCGGCGCGACCATTTTATTTGAACGTGGACTTGTGAACTTTCCAACTGATTGGTCGCTCGCTTACAAAGCCGCGTACCACTATATCGGCGAGGTCAAAAATCCAATAAGAGCGGCTGAGCTTTTGACCATCGCTGGAAATAACGGCGCACCTAGGTGGGTACTTTCGTTGGCGGGCAAACTCTACACCGAAGCAGGCCAAGCTGAGCTTGCTCGGGCCGTGCTCCTTGAAACTCTTGAGCGTCACCCTGATGACGACTTCACGCCGCGACTTCGCCAGCGTTTAAAAGAAGCTGAAGACATACTTCAAAAACGACCTTGACCACACCGTATCCGACCACATACTTCCATAGCACTTATGGCTCAACCGCGAGATTACTACGAAATTTTAGGCGTAAAAAAAACGGACGACGCCGACGCGATTAAGAAGGCGTACCGAAAACGCGCCATGGAATTTCATCCCGATAAAAATCCAGGTGATAAAGCCGCAGAAGAGAAATTCAAAGAAGCCGCCTCAGCCTACGAAGTTTTAAGTAGCCCCGACAAAAGAGCAAAGTATGATCGCTTTGGTCACGCAGCTTTCCAACAAGGAATGGGCGGCGGTGGTTTTCATAGCGCAGAAGATGTCTTTGCAAGTTTCAGTGATATTTTTGGAGATTTTTTCGGAGGCGGCTCAGGCCCTCGCACGCGTCGATCGCGCAGCCAGGGCCCAACACGAGGCTCTGATCTTCGCTACATTTCAGAAATTACCTTGAAAGAAGTTTTGCACGGACTCGAGAAAGATATCGAATTCGACACCGAAGAGTCATGCGGAGAGTGCGAAGGCATAGGTGCCAAAAAAGGAACGCAAGCCGATCAATGCCCAACTTGCGGTGGCCAGGGGCAGGTTGTGAGCTCACAAGGATTTTTCTCAGTGGCATCGACATGCCCTAGCTGTCGTGGCACTGGCAAAGTCATTCGCAATCCGTGCACGAAGTGCGAAGGCACTGGTCGATCCCAGACGCATCGAAAAATCCGCGTGAATATTCCTGCTGGCGTCGACACCGGAACGCAACTTCGCGTTGCCGGTGAAGGTGAAGGCGGTTTCCGCGGTGGACCTGCGGGCGACCTTTACGTCGAAATCCGCGTAAAAGATGACGAGCGCTTTGAACGCCATGGTTTAGACCTGTTAAGCAAAGTGCAAGTTTCCTACTTGCAAGCTGTGCTTGGCGCAGAAGTCGAAGTTGAAACCGTCGAAGGCAAAGAAAATGTCCTCATTCCAGCGGGCACAGCCGGCAGTGACCGCGTTCGCCTTGAGAAAAAAGGTATACCTTCCCTTCGCGGCGGAA
>JANOUF010000280.1:0-2604 GCA_031416685.1 Bdellovibrionales bacterium | reverse complement strand
CCTGAGCGCGAAGATCCGGGTAACGCGAAATTTTCAACGAAGACAATTCCAAAGGTCGTTGGCGGTATTACTAAGCAGTGTTTGGAAATCGGCGTAGCACTCTATCGTCAGATCATTGATCAAGTTGTTCCTGTTAGCTCTACTCGAACTGCTGAAATGGTAAAACTCCTCGAGAATATTCACCGTTCCGTCAACATCGGTCTCGTAAACGAGATGAAGATTGTCGCTGACAAAATGGGTATCGACATCCATGAAGTAATTAGAGCCGCAGCGACAAAGCCATTTGGTTTTACTGCCTACTATCCAGGGCCGGGTCTCGGTGGCCATTGTATTCCTATCGATCCATTCTACTTAACTTGGAAAGCGCGCGAATACGGACTCAACACGCGTTTCATCGAACTTGCAGGTGAAGTGAACACCAATATGCCGAAGTGGGTGGTTGGTAAAATCACCGACGCCCTCAATGACCGTGGCAAATCCGTAAAGGGTGCGCGCATTTTGGTTTTGGGCATCGCCTATAAGAAAAACATCGATGATATGCGTGAATCGCCGGCGGTTGAATTAATGGAGCTTCTACTCCATCGCGGCGCTGATATTGATTATTCGGATCCGTGGGTGCCAGTTTTTCCTCGTATCCGCCGTGCACATTACGATTTAAAGAGTGTTCCTTTAACGGCCGAACTTATTCGACTTTATGACGTTGTCCTAGTGGCAACAGATCATGACAAGTTTGACTATCCGTTCATTAAGGAGCATGCACAGCTCATCGTCGACACTCGAGGCAGATACCTCGATCCGTCTCCAAAAGTGGTGAAAGCATGATTCCGTTTTTAGATTTAAAACCTCAGTACAAAGCGCTTGAGAAAAATATTAACGAGCGCATTCAAACCGTTCTTAATCACGGGCAGTTTATCCTTGGACCTGAAGTTGAGGAGTGTGAAAAAGCGCTCAACGCTTACATAGGTTCAAAGTATTGTTTAACGGCTGCAAGTGGAACTGACGCGCTAGTCATGGCGTTGATGGCGTACGGTATCGGACCAGGTGATGAAGTTATCACGACGCCGTTTTCATTTTTTGCGACAGCCGAAGTGATCTCGCTCGTTGGAGCTGAGCCGGTTTTTGTTGATATCGAAGCTGACACTTACAACCTAGATGCTTCAAAAATTGAAAAGGCGATTACGAAAAAAACCAAAGCGATCATGCCAGTTTCTCTCTATGGTCAGCCAGCTGATTTCGAAGCGTTCAATGCAATTGGCGCAAAACACGGTTTACCAATCATTGAAGATGCAGCGCAAAGTTTTGGTGCACGTTACAAAAATGCTAAGAGCTGCCATTTATCTTCGGTCGGCGCGACCAGCTTCTTCCCAGCTAAACCGCTCGGTTGTTACGGTGATGGCGGTGCGGTATTCACTGACGATAAAGATCTTTACGATAAAATGGCGCAAATTCGTGTGCATGGGCAGGCGGGACGTTATCACCATGTGCGCATGGGCATTAACGGCAGACTTGATACTCTTCAGTGCGCGATCTTGATTGAAAAATTAAAGCGCTACGATTGGGAACTTGAACGTCGTGACTCGATCGCAAATTCATACAACGAGGCATTCGTAAAACTTGGCAATAAGCTCGTTGCGCCTAAATTAAAATCAGATCGTGGCTCTGCATGGGCTCAGTACACAGTGATGGTTGGCGATCGCGATAAGTTTGCTGCTGATTTGAAAGCTAAAGGTGTTCCGACTTCGGTGCACTATCCATCACCTCTGCATCATCAGCCTGTGTATGCTCATCTCCGCAATAAGTACCAGTTACCAATCGCAGAAGAGTGCGCTCGCAAGGTGATTAGCTTACCAATCTGGCCAGATATGAACCCGGATCAAGTTAAAGCTGTGATTAAAGCTGTAACGGAAGTGGTGTGAAGGTCGTATTCGTTTTTTTCATTTTGTGGGTGGTGCCGTTTGTTTTAACTTCGGTGATTACCGCACTAGTAAAGCGATACGCACTTAAAGCAAAACTCATCGATATTCCCAACGAACGAAGTGCTCACAAAACCCCAACACCGCGTGGTGGGGGAGTCGGCTTTGTAGTCGTAACTATTCTTTATCTATTGGGCTTAGGTGTTTGGCTACTGACGACTCCCGAAGAATCCGATCCGCCGCCATATACGTTTTTTGCCTTTGCGATTGCGGGATCGCTTACCGCCCTAATTGGTTGGCTCGATGATAAGTTTTCAGTTTCGCAAATTAAGCGTTTGGTTGTTCAATTCGTGAGTGCGCTGATCGCGCTTGCTCCGTTTTTTCTCTCTTCGACTGGCTGGGGCTGGCCGATTTTTATAGTCAGTTCCGTGTTTATTGTCGGCTTTATTAATTTTTATAATTTCATGGATGGAATCGACGGCATCGCCGGCGTTGAAGCACTGACTGCAGGGATCACGCTTGCAGGAGTCGCTGCTGCTTCTGGAGTTTTGTACGCTCAAATCGTGTTTTTAGTTTTAACGGCAGCCGCTGCGGGATTTCTTTTATTTAATTGGCCGCCGGCAAAGATATTTATGGGTGATGTTGGTAGCGGGTTTCTAGGATTGGTATTCGCGCTGTTTACGTTGCTCGG